>CAYYUU010001408.1:0-1762 GCA_964474955.1 uncultured Alcaligenaceae bacterium
TGTGTTTCGTTGAGTCATATTGTGTGTTCTCCTTGAGGTAGAGTGGAAGGCGAGGCGAGTATGAGGTTGCTCAACCTCGCTCCTCAATAGCTTCCCAGTCTATTCGCCTCGGGCTTTCCCCGCAAAAGATTTCCCGCCGTTGGTCGAGTTTGCTTTGGCTCCAGGCTTCCGCCCTGCGCCAGATTTATCTGGCCCAGTAGCGGAACGAGAAACGTTGGTGCGGTCGCCGATGCACCAGAGATGGTGCCACGACCGAATGAAGAGCTGTCCGTCGGAGATCGCAGGCGACGCATAACACTTCTCACCGATACGGTTGTGGGCCACAGCTTCGTATTTCGGCGATGCCTTCAACACGTGCGTGATTCCCTGATCATCGAGGAAGTAGAGCAACCCGTTGGCCTCGACGGGCGAGGAGCGAAAGTGTTTCCCGATTTGCTTGGCCCAGAGCCGCTTGCCCGTTTTGGCCTCGAAGCAATGGGCGAGCCCGACGTCGGAAACGACGAAGAAATATTCTCCGTACGCAATCGGAGACGGAACGTAAGAGGCATCCCGCTTACTCACTCGCTTCTCGTGCCAGACGACGTGTGAGTCGGTCACGTTCCCCTTGCCGTCGGGTCGGATGGCGATGTTGTGGTATTGCGGAAATCCGGTCGTGACGAAGAACAGCCCCTCGTTGAATACGGGCGAGGCGACGTATTGTTCGGTCGGGCCGTTGACGATCCAGATGAGCTTTCCGGTGTCGGGGTCGTAGCTCGTGATGCAACGGCTGCCACTCAGAACAAGCTGCATCTTGCCCGCGGCCTTTTGGATGAGCGGAGCACAATACGAACGAGTGCGGTTCGGTCGGTCGATTCGCCAGAGTTCCTTTCCGGTGTCCTTCTCGAATGCAACGATGTACGCTCGGTATTTTCCGCGAGCGTCTTGGTCACAGTTCACGATGACCTTGTCCTTGTACAAGATCGGCGTGCTGCAAAACCCGTGTCGCGAAAAGAACGCCCCAGGGCTCTTGTGCCAAATCTTCTTGCCATCGAAGTCGTAACAAGCGACCTGGACTGTGGGTTCTTTCTCGTTGGAGATGTCAAGGAACGTCACGAAGACGTGTTTGCCGTCGGTGGCCGGTGTCGAACTCGCGCGGCTGTTCTGGTTATGTTTTTTCTCCAATGGAGATTGGACCACGACTCGTTGCCAGAGTTGCTTGCCGTTTTTTCGGTCGAAGCAGATCAAGACGCGTTTGTTCTGGTCTTCCAGACAGCTCGTCAAGAAGATGCGGTTGCCCCAGACGATCGGCGACGAATGACCGATGCCGGGAACCGGCACTTTCCACGTCACGTTCTTCTTGGAGTCCCAACGAACGGGAACGTTTGTGTCGGTCGAGTTGCCGTCGCCTTGCGGACCTCGCCAAGTGGGCCAGTTGTCGGCGTGGGCGAACGACCCAGCTACACAGAAAGCCAGGAGATACAGAAAAGATCTTTTCATGGTCTGTGGTGTGTCTCGTGTTGGTGGGATTAAAACAGCACGGGCTTGCCGAGTTTCCGACGGACAACGGTGAATTGTCCAGCATGCATCAAAATATGGTTGGACGTCAGAATCAACAAATTTCCGAGCTTCGGAGCAAACCCGGCCATGTTGCCTTTGGTGGGTTCATCGAGATCATTTTCGGTCAATCCGCCGACATATGCAAGCGTGGCTTCGCGAACCTTGTTGAATAGGAGGTCAAGACCAGCTTTGCAGCTGCAAGTTCTCTGTTGTAGCATGGAAATGG
>CAYYUU010001409.1:0-1754 GCA_964474955.1 uncultured Alcaligenaceae bacterium
CCTTTGGAGTTTTGTTTGGTGGGGATTTCCCGAATGGGGCAGTGCCGTAGCCGGTTGGGCGACCGTGATCGGGTCGTGGGTGTCGGCGTTGTTGGCCATTGGATTTTTTCTAAGGCCAAAGTTCCGTGAGACTTTCGCGACCTGGCGAGGGTGGAAGTTTGATAAGGAGTTGTTCGGTCGATTAATGCGATTCGGCTTTCCGAGCGGTCTTCAGTGGGCCATGGATGGCGTCGTCTTCACGATCTTCACGGTGATCATCGGCCAAATGGGGGCCGCCCAAATGGCCGCTTCGAGCATCGCCTTTACGCTCAACATCATCGCCTTCTTGCCGACCGCCGGATTTGGTCAGGCCGTGTCTGTCCTTGTGGGCCAACGGCTCGGCGAGAACAAGCCGCAAGAAGCCGAACGTGTGACGTACGCCGGATTCACGATGGCTTGGGCCGTCATGACGACTATCGCGATCACCTTCATCTTCTTTCCCGACATGTATCTCGCCCTCTTCCAAACCCAACGAGATGCAACGGACTGGCCCGAGGTGGCCGCGCTCGTGCCAACGATCTTGCGATTCATCGCGTTTTATTGCTTGTTCGACAGCCTCAACTTGACCTTTTCGTTTGCCCTCAAGGGAGCGGGTGATACTCGATTCGTGACGATAACGACTGTCATATTGGCTTGGCCGTTGATGGTCCTGCCGACGTACCTGGTCAAGGTCTTTGATCTGGGAGTTTACGGTGCTTGGACGGCCGCGACGGGCTACATCTGCACTCTTGGGATTGTCTTCTGGCTTCGCTTCCGCGGCGGAAAGTGGAAATCGATGCGGGTCATCGAAACGACGCCGGAACTCCCCGACGCGACGGCCAACGACAGGAATCCTGTTCCAGATCTTGTGCCGAGTTCTTCGTTGACCGAACGAGTGGAAGAGAGGCCATCGATCGCCGGTAGAAAATAAGGATCACGGTTATGAGGTGAGTCAGGGAACGCAACATTTCTTTACTCACCTCTTTCCTCGCTTCGACTTTTCGGAATGTCCTTTCGCTCGGCGGCCACGCGGCTACAATTAAAGTAGCAAGTCATCCGAAACTCTCCGAGAAGATAGGCCGCGGACGAATGAAACTCATTCTCGCAATCATCCAACCATCCAAACTCGAAGCCGTCAAAGAAGCCCTCAGCAAGGTCGCGGTGTTCCGCTTGACGATGGTCGACGTCCAGGGATTCGGACGCCAAAAGGGACAATCGGACATGTTCCGCGGACACCAGCTGACGGTCAACCTGCTTCGAAAAGTGCAGCTCCAAATTGCCGTCAACGAAGACTTCGTCGAACCGACCGTCAAAGCCATCATGGAAGCCGGGCGTTCTGGTCCCGAGGGACGAATTGGCGACGGCAAAATATTCATCCTCCCGCTCGACGACTGCATCCGCATCCGGACCGGCGAACGTGGACCCGAGGCGATCTAACAGATTGGTATTTGGGAGAGTATCGTCCTTTCGCAAAGCGAAAAGACGACAAAGAGATGCGTTCTTTCTCTGGGAACGAGAAATACGTAAAGGAGATCTCGTTTGGGTAGGTCGCATTGGGCATTGGGTTGGGGCGTTCCGGTTTCCAATAGGCCCAAGCGCTTGATTTGGCGAGCCCAACCCAAGAGGAACTACTCTCAGAAGTTCCCAACCGATGGCAGTGGCGAAATCCCAAATTCGAGACGGGGACCGGAAATTCGGTACACAAAAAACACAAAAATCAGATGTTGGGGATTTTT
>CAYYUU010001410.1:0-1752 GCA_964474955.1 uncultured Alcaligenaceae bacterium
AGAAGACGAAACCGCGAAACCCCCAACTCCAAAGCGCACCTATAAAGCGCCCGTTCCAATCACTTCTCAAACGCCCGTTCCAGTTCTGCCCCCGTCAAGGGCCTGCGTTCCGCAGCTTTGTCCTTTGCCGCAACCAATGGTACAGCCGGTGAACATGATTCAACAAATCCAAGCACCAGCATATCCGTCGCAAACGCAGTTTCAGCAGCCCCCTCAAAGGCCGACTCGCACGGTTCCCGCTCAAGGCCGACTGCGTTTTCCGGTGAAGCGAACCCAGGTTCGATTCCTCCGCCCGATCGGAATGCGAATTCATCTGCCACAAGGCGATAGCTTCCGAGACAACCCGATCGTCACTCCCGGCAGATTTAATTTTCTGCAGGCTGCCGTCTACCGATTAAAAGTCACTTCGCCAAAAAACCGCGGAGTAGCGTTCTACCCAACGCTTGAAGTCGTTCCATCAAATCCGAAGACGGAGGAATTCTTGGCCCACAACTCCGTGCCGGTCGTGTTCTCGGAAGAAGATTTCGAACAAGTCGCGTCAGGAAAGTATCTGGTCAAGGTTGTGTACTTGCCCGAATCGGGATTCCAGGAATTAGCCATGCAAGGCCCCGGTGTGGTGACCTCGACGCAGCTCTCCCCAGGGAGTGATCCGATTCAAGAGGCTCGCAAACGTGGCCACATCCTGCTCGTCATTCGAATGGGCAACCTGGATCAAGAATCCCCAGGGACACCGACGATCAATGCTCCGGGGCGGAGAACTCTTGCACCCATCTCTCGTCGGAGGAGGTAGGAGCTCGACTTTGTTCGGAAATTCTGCGGGCGGACGAATCACGTTGCTTTTCGCTCCGTGAAAAGTTTTTCGGTTGTTTGTTTAGTTCGCATCTCGACTCGGGGAACGGGAAATTTCTTGCTGTCACGTTTTTGTTTTTGTCGTAGGTCTACGCGGCTTGGACAATGTCCTTGAAAGAGTGTTTTTGGTGGAAGGTCCCCGAACAAAGTGCGGGGCGTGAACCTATATCTTGGGACGCCAAAAATACCACGCCGGGAGCGCAGCGAGCGGCATGCCACCGGACAAAGAAACCTAGCCAGGCCAGACCGGCAGGGACATTGAGTGAGCCGCGTAGACCTACGAAATCGGACTCTTATTTCTTTCGTGGTCCGAGAGTCGAGTTGTTCGGACTCGGCTCGGAGAGTTAGCCTACGCAGAAACCCGAACAGGCGAGATGCCTGTCCTACGGACAAACACTTTTCGCGAAGCGAAAGACAACTTGAACAAAACCCAAGGCGATGCGAGGAGACCAGGGGCGTGAGTTTTTCCTTGACCACTGATCGAAGGATGCTAGCCTATAAAAATTGACACATGACCGCAACTCAGTTGGGGGAGGAGGAAGAGCATGTCTACTGAAACAACCGACCAATCTTTCCGAATCGAAAGGCATGGTGAAGTTGCCGTCGTCGTTCCTTCGCCAAAGGTCGAAGAATTGCCCGACGCCCTCATGGAGCAAGCCGCGAAGATGGTCATCAACACGCTCAAAGAAGATCCTCCCGGCGGCATCATCGTCGACCTGAGCCAGATCAACTACTTTGGCTCTGTGTTCGTCTCCTTTCTTTTGCGATGCTACAGCCGCGCGAAACAGCAAGGCAGCGAAATCGTTCTTGCGGGGGCTTCGGAGCCAGCTCGCGAACTCCTCGGCGTTCCGCCGCGGCGAGGCGGCCTATGCGCTGTTCTTCTCCGGCGTGTTCCTCTCGATG
>CAYYUU010001411.1:0-1746 GCA_964474955.1 uncultured Alcaligenaceae bacterium
GGGCATGACCGAGTAATAATATTTATCCTTCTTGTCGAAGAGGTCCTGATCTTTGCCATACGTCAAGCCGTGCTCAGTTTGGAGCAAGGCGTTCCAGACGTCGCCTTTCTCTTCGTACAACTCGGCAAGTTTGCGGTGTGTATCGCGACCATCGGTCTTGGACTCGGCATACTTCCGATACAACGCAATGGCCTTGTCGAGGTCTCCGCCTTCGCGAGCCACTCCCGCGAGCATCTTGACGACCTGGAAGTAGATGTCCCTGGCTCCCTTCGAGAGATTCTTGGGGCCGACCTTGTCGCCGACGTCCTTGGCCAGTTCGTAATGTTTCCAGGCCCCTTCGACATCGCCGTTCTTGTCGCACGTTTTGGCGATGTCGACATACAACTTCGGAGCGTTCTCAAGATTACCACGTGCGGCCATTCGATAATATTCGACGCCCCGCCGCCATTTCGTCGGGTCCTCGATCATTGCCTTTCCGAGTTCTTCGGCGTATTTGTGGTCGAACAACTTGGCCGAGGTTCCTTTGGGCGCGACGAGATCATAATCGGATTCGTGGACGTCGAGGTAAAGCGTCCGTTTCAAAGCCCAGGCGGCTTCGTCCTCGGGGTTCGCTGCCAGCTCACGTTCGACTGCCGCGATGGCCTCCATCTTGTGTTTTGGTTTTTGGATTTGCACGCTACCGACTCGTTTCTTCATCTCGGGATGGCCATTCAAAGCGAGTTGCCAAGCCGAGTACGCCATGACTTGTTGGTGCGGATTCTCTGTGCTGTGTTCGTCGAGAACGGCCGTCAACTTCCGGGCGGCTCCTTCGTAATTCTACTCGTGGAGGAACGCGACCGCTCGCCAATAATCACAACGCGGTTCGAGTTCCGGATGTTGACTGGCCGAGAAGTCGAGAAGTTTCCTCGCATCGGCAAGATCTATTTGGCTCGGTGGTCGCGAGAGCATCGTTCCGGCCCGTTGGAGGCAGACCTCGAAGTCGATCAATTCAAGTGTTTCGGGATCCTTGGCGGCTTCGTCAAAATCCATGAGTCGGTGGACGTCCCAGAGAGCTTCTTGGGCCAGTTCGCTCCTGCGATCTAGTTCGGAAGCTCGCTGCAACACCGTCAGCGACAGTTTGAATTTCCCGACCGAGCCGTAACACACTCCGCGTATCAAATGTTTCGCGATGCGGACACTTCGCAAGACGTTGCGGGTGTAAACGTAATACAACGCAATCGGGAAGAACATGCTCAAGTACTTGAACTCGTTCGTCTGGTTGCCCTTCCACCAGAAGAACCAAAACGCGACGCCGATGACCGAACAGATGGCGGCGATGTCGGCTTCGGATTCTTCGGCCAAACTACAGAACGTCAGGAGGTAATAGATGGGGAGACTGAGCAGCAAGATGAATGGAATCATCACCTTGACTTGCTTGGTGAGCAAATCCGGGCGGGAAGTCTCGACGGCGTTCACGATACCCATCGCCAAACCGACCGTCGCCACGATGAGCACGAACCCGATCCAAAACCGGGCGTAGCGATGAAACCTTTGGGCTCCGTATAGCAGCAACCCGTAGACCGCCACGCCGACGACGCAACCTCCAAGAAATAGGTAGTCGGACGGGCGTTCGGGCACCGAGAAAATCCAGATCATCAAACCGAGTAGCGTTCCGGCGTAGATGCAGCCCGGACAATCGAGCAACACGAACAGAAAGAACCGAACCGGTTGGCCGAGAAACCGATGTCCCTCGCGGAGTTTGAGAAC
>CAYYUU010001412.1:0-1741 GCA_964474955.1 uncultured Alcaligenaceae bacterium
CAAAGTATCTTATCGTCCAAAGTTCTAGTCAAACTATAGCCCCGACTCAAGACATTCAAGGGGCTCAAACTCTGCAGCTGCCCTGCGGCGGCTTCGAGTTGTTGTTGCGCCTGGAGGACTCTTTGACGAATCGCCCGGTGCAAACGTTCCTCCCAATCATCAAGCCGCTCTTCGAATTGCCGGATGTGTTCCAGTGGCAGCCGAAAGGCCTTCCGCTGGGCCAAGTCATCGAGTTTTTCGCGGGCGTGCGAGAGCCTATGCAAGAGCAGTTCCTTCAAACGACTTTCCAGCGCAAACAGCCCTTCGAGCAACTCCTCTCGATTGGGAACGACGAGTTCGGCGGCTTCGCTCGGTGTCGCGGCGCGAACGTCGGCCACGAGATCGGCAATCGTAATGTCGGTTTCGTGACCCACTGCCGAGACGACCGGAATTTCCGAATCGTGGATGGCATGCGCGACGACCTCTTCGTTAAAACCCCAAAGGTCTTCGATGCTACCGCCCCCTCGACCGACGATCATCAAGTCAGGTCGCGGTTGGCATCCGTTCAACCGGCGGATCATGGTCGCGACGTCTTGTCCGGCTCCTTCGCCCTGGACGGTCACGGGACAAACCCAAACCTCTGCCGCAGGCCATCGCCTCCCAAGAATCTCGATCATGTCTCGCACGGCCGCGCCAGTCGCGCTCGTTACGAGGGCGATTCGTCCAGGCAAGCGCGGCAGGCGTTTCTTTCTCGCGGGTTCGAAGTATCCCAGCACCAACAATTTTTCGCGGAGTTGGCGGAGGGCCAATTCCAATGCCCCGATGCCTTTCGGCTGCACGTCCTCAATGACTAATTGATAGTCGCCGCGCGGAGAATAGACAGTCATTCTGCCACGAACAATGACTTCCATGCCATCCTTGAGGTCGAAATGCATCCGCAAGCCGATGCCTCGCCAGATGACGGCCCGCATCTGGGAGTCGGCATCTTTCAGGCTCAAATACATGTGTCCCGATTTCGGTCTCGACAAATTCGACACTTCGCCACAGACCCAGACGCACGGGAAGCCTTGTTCGATGAGTTCCTTCACCCACTGAGTCAATTCGCCAACGCTGAGGACGGTGACGTCTTCGGGGACCATTGTTGCTGGCTGCATCTATTCGCCTTTTATCCGCACGAGTATCATGGGATCACCTTGTTGGTCGATCAGCTCCCGGAGGATTTCGACTTGCCTCTGGGATCGAACTCGCTGCACTTCGGCAGGGAGCAGGACGCAATAAAGGGAGCGACCTCGCGGCAAATCGGATGGCGAGGCGACTCGCCGCACGACTTTCCGGTAATAAAACATGATACCCTCATCCTTGATCCCCATGATGTACAAAATTGTATCGACAGGGACCAGCTGGGCGAGATTTTCTCCTTTGGATTGAGGACTGAACTCGGCGGACTTCCTCGGAATGACGCCGTGGACGTACACCATCTTCAAGACAATCCAGATACAAACTGTCGCAATCAATCCGTGATGCGGCTTCCAAAGTGGCCATTTCCAGGAGAGTTTGCCGGTCATCCACGCGAACATCACCATCGCTGCCAGGCCCGAAATTCCGGGAAACAGCGGAAAGCTATGTCGCGGGGCATGCTCCGTCGGGAAACTCCAAAAAACGATGTTGACCCACGTCCAACAATGGAACGCCTGTTATAATCGTCGTCCGCGTTCGTCCCTCGAGCAATAGAAACTTGGGCGGAGCGAAATCAACGCTATCG
>CAYYUU010001413.1:0-1741 GCA_964474955.1 uncultured Alcaligenaceae bacterium
CACTTGTAAAGGTCATCGGCACGACCGGCTTTGATGATCTTGTAATCCAAAGAACCAACGACGCCTTCTTCCAAAACCGTGACGGCAGGCTTTCGCGGAGCCCCACCACGTCCTCCTGCTTGTCCGTCAGCTTGGGCGGACTGGAGTTGGACGGCTCGATTGAACCGACGTCGGTTAATGTACAAGAGCTTGGATTGGGGAAACTTTGGCTTCTTCAAGATGGTGTAAACGGCGAGATGCTTGAAGAAGTCGCGTGGCATCTCGTGCAACTTCGGTTGGCTCGGCGTGGGGATGACCATCCCAAAGTCGAGGGCGTTTCCTTCGAACTTCGGTTGGACGGTGAAGGTCTCGATGTTTTTCTTGGGGTTCCAGGTTAAGAACACTTTCTGCGATGGTTGTTCGATGTCGGCGTTCTTCGCCGCAAAATAGCAACACGCCCCTTGTGCGAAAGTAGAAAGGCACATCGTGACGAGCAGACTCAGCCCACCGACGACGCTTGGTCTTGTCGTTCGACTCATGGAGTCCTCCCTTTGTGAGAATTCAGAACATTGTCTACTCCCAAAATACCAAAACCCGGACAGCTTTTGAACAGCGTCCGGGTTTTGTTTGTTCGCTCATTTGCCTTCAGGAATTAAGGCGGGGAGACTGGCAAGATTTCCGTGTATTCGGAGAAGTCATCAGTCTTGCCGACTTTCGCCTGGACGAATTCAAGGTCTTCGTTCATCTCGGCCTTGGTGAAGACTTTCCGCATCTTGGTGATATACATTCCTTGTTGCAGATGCCCGGCCAGATTTCGTAGGCCGCGGATTTCCTTCTTCGGAGCTTCGCGCACAAAGAACCCGCGTGGCCGCAGTTTCTGGCAGATCGCGAGGCGTGTTTGGATGACTTGGCGGATGGCTGCACTTCGCATCGGGTTCATCATATCCATTCGGGTAAACCCACGATCCACATTCGGCACGGTCTCGGAGTATGGAGCCTGCCCGGTCAGAATTCCGATGTCGTTTCGCGTCAACTTTCGAGCCCATTCCATCGTCGTGGGCGTGTAGCCTTTCGCGTTCGGTCCGGGGCGTTGTCCGGCGACGAACTGGATTCCGAGAACTTTGTTGGCTCGAAGGATGGCCGGGATTTCCGTTTTGATCTTCGCCAGATACGCATCTCCTTTGCCCGGCAGCCCATTCCCCGAGCAAGCCTGTGCCGACTGCAACATCGGCACCCAAGTGTGCTGGTAGGAGAAGTTCCCTTTCATGTCCATCTTGGTCGGGGCTTGAATATAAAAGAGCGCCTCTGTGTTTTTCTTGATTGACAATTGGGTGATCTTCAGCGGGTACACCAACTTGTCGGATCGAAAACGAAAACGAGTTGGCGAGACGGAGCCGACGTACGTTCCGTCCTTGTTTTTCTTCATCTGCATGGTGTCGATCTTCATGACCGTGAAGACCCACTTTTTCTGCACATAGTGGTTGAGCGTGGCTTCGTCGCCCTTGTAGCTGTAGTTGTTTTTCTTGAGCCACTTGTACAAGTCGTCGGCGCGTCCGGCCTCGATGATTTTGTAATCGAGCGAGCCAACGAGCCCTTCGTCGAGAATCTTGATTTGGGGACGGCGTGGGCGAGGAGGAGGTCCGGGCATGCCTCCGCCAATGCCGCCGATGCCTCCGATACCGCCAAAGCCAGCAATGCCAAAATTCCCACCGATACCCTGAATGCCGCCAATGCCTCCTTGCCAAAGGAGCGACGAATGAGC
>CAYYUU010001414.1:0-1738 GCA_964474955.1 uncultured Alcaligenaceae bacterium
TAGGTGCAGCCCGGGATCTTGGTCGGATCGAGCGGGTGCACGCCGGGCTCGCCGGCGATCGCCTCGACGCAGATGACACCCTCATGGCTCGCCTTGTGGGCAAGCCAGGGCGGACCCGTGACATCGCCGATCGCAAAGACGCCGGGCTCGCCGGTGCGCCCGAAGCCATCGGTCACGATATGGCCGCGCTCGACCACGACACCGGTGCCCTCGAGCATTACAAAAAGGCCCTCGAACTCTCACACAATCCGAACGACAGTTACGACACGTGGGAAGATCCGGTCGCGATAAGAACTCGTTACGGCCAGACCTTCGAACACCTCCAGAAGGAACTGGCTCGCCGACATGACGAGGCCGAAACCCAATATGATCGCGGCCTCTTTTTCCACCAGAAGGGCGAATATGGCAAGGCCATTGAACTCTACAAGAAGGCCCTCACGCTCAAGCACGATTTCCCGGAGGCACACAACAACTTGGGGTCTGTGCTCGCCAGCCGACGCCAATTGGATGAGGCCATCAAGCACTTCAAACAGGCCGTCGCACTCAAACCGAAGTTCCCCAAGGCACATTACAACTGGGCCAATACCCTCAGCGCCCAAGGGCACACTGCCGAAGCCATCGAGCAGTTCCACAAGGCCCTGAAACTCCAGCCCAACTACGCGGAGGCTCACTGCAACCTTGGGTTTGCTCTGCAACGACAAGGCAAGTTCGCCGAGGCGCTGCGGTCTCTGAAAAAGGGACACGCGCTGGGCTCGAAACGTCCAGGTTGGCGGTATCCATCGGACCGATGGGTTGAACATTGTGAGAAGTTACTTCGGCTTGCCCAGGAACGGGCAAAGAAGTCGGAGGGCAACCAAGAGCCTTGAAACGGCGGACGAGATGCTCTCCAGGTGCGAGATTCGCTCATGGAGTGAATTTGGTGGAGACCGGTGTCAAGTTTTTCTCGTGCAACGACTAGAAAAACTGGCACCAAATTTGCTTTATGAACGTTTGATTATTCGTAGTCGAACAAACGTGGATATCGACGACCCAGCGCTCTTCAGCCAAGACATCGACCGAGTGATCCGGTTGAAACAGAACATCACCGATGAAGAACTGATTCTCGACTGAACGGACCCCTACCCAATAAAGAAGCCCCGCTGCTCGTGGGAGCAAGTCCGAACAGCCCACCGATTCACTCCTGCGTGAGACGTCTTTCTCTCATCGCGGGTCATGCCGTTCGTCGTTGCACGTCGTCCGAATCTTGCCCGGTGTGTTCGTGGGCCGGGATCTCGGGTTGTTCGTCGCCTGGTTCTTGGGTGTATGGGTTCTCGTCCACGACGACCAATTGCAGCGGCTGCTTGGGGAAAGCGACAATCGAGGCTCGTTCGGACAACCCGAGTTCGCAAGTCTCGATGCGTTCGATACGACCATCACAGCATTTGCCGTGGAGACGATAAAAACACTCAACATGGTAGGGACAAGCAGGTCGGTTCATGGATAGATTCCCCCAGGGCGAGTCGCAGAGGGAGACTCCGATGGTGCAAGAGAAAAGGGGCGGTGCGGTTTTCGGAGAGCCGAAATTCGGCATCCGCTCCGCCGTCCGTTTTGGGTTGGAATTTTCTGCCATCTTCTTGGCAGTGGACGTACTCTCACTTCAGCAAGGACGAGTCTTCCCCCTGAATCGAAAAAACAGGTGGGAAGTGGCAATTCTGTCCGGCGCGATGTTTGCTTGCCTTCCCCAGTGCTGCCCTACAAC
>CAYYUU010001415.1:0-1738 GCA_964474955.1 uncultured Alcaligenaceae bacterium
TTCCCTACTATTCCCGCCTTCGTTTCAGCGCGTCGAATAACACCGCCGCAGTCAACACCGCTCCCAGCACAATCAATTGACTATCCGGATCAACGCCGACGAGGTTCATCCCGTTCGTGATCATCGCGATGATGACCGCGCCAATGAGCGTCCCAAAGATTTTTCCTTGGCCGCCCATCAATGATGTACCGCCGACGACAACCGCAGCGATCACTTCCAACTCATACATCACTCCGAATTTGGGATCACCAGCCCCAAGTTGTGACGCTAACAACAATCCACCCAACCCAGCGAGCGCCCCACATATGGTGTAGACAATTACAAGGATTCGGCGCACCGGCACGCCCGAAAGTCGAGCTGCTTCTTCGTTCCCGCCGATGGCATACACATAACGCCCGAATACTGTGCGCGACATCACTATGTGCGAAACTATGTAAAGGAACACCATGATCGAAATTGGATTAGGAATTCCAAGCGTCTTCCCGGCTCCAAGTTCGAGAAACGTGGCTGGCAACTGGGAAATAGATTGTCCGTTCGAAAGCCATCGCGAGAGCCCCCGCGCCATCATCATCATGCCCAACGTCACGACGAACGCGGGAACTCGGAACGCCGTGACCAACACACCGTGATAGACACCGGCCAACGCACATATTCCTATACCAGCGATACATCCGAGGGCAATTACGCCAAGACTTGCGTTTTTCCCGCCACCAACGTCGCGAAGGATAATTGCGACGACGACGGACGATAACGCAACGAGCGATCCAACCGAAAGATCGATTCCCCGTGTGATAATAACCATGGTCATTCCGATGGCCAGGATGGCATAAATCGCCGTCTTATTGGCCACCACGAGCAAGTTACTTGTCTTGAGAAAGTCAGGCCACGTATACGAAGCCGGAGTCACACACTTGGAGGAACCGACCGACGGAAATCGATCATACACGGTCCATTGAGCCGTCACGTTGTTAGCGGCGATGGCGTCAATCCGACCTTCGTTCGCAAGAATCGATTCGATAGCTTTACGCACGTCCGACGGAGAACCATTGATGATCGCCAACACTTTGGCATCGCGAGACCGCAACCTCGCGACAATAGCTTCTGTGAATTCTTTGTCTTCACTCGTCGGGCGACCAACCACGAGCACACGAGCTTTCGCGCCGTGCTTGGCGACAATCGACTCGGCAACTTCGTACCCTGCCTCGGGAGAGATGGGGTGTTGCTGTTTGAGTGTCAACACACTGAAGACCAAACCCAACACCAACAACACAAAAATCATCCCATAATCACGAAAGAACGAATTGTTTTTCCACGGAGACACAACTTCCATCATGGACCTCATCAGCGCCTAACATTCGTGAATGAATTGGTGGGCGATCAAGTAGTAGGCACACTCCGTGTGCCGTGACCAAAGTAGCAGGCACACTACGAACGGAAAATATATATCTGTCCGGATTCGGGTGTTTGTCCGTAGGACAGGTTTTTCTTGGACAAGTTGCAAACTATCCTACGGTCCCGAACCACAACACAAACAACAACGTATTTCGCGTTCGGAGTGTGCCGTTCGCCTCTTTGGTAACGGCACACGGGGAACGGGAAATAAATGAGTGTCCGGTTTTCAAAGTCCCTCGCCCGCTTGCGGGGAGAGGGACAGATCTGAGCGAAGCGGGGACGCTGCGGGTAAGGGGTTCTTGCGTCGGGCTCGCCAACCTCGGAAAATATCGCGTAAACCGTTTTT
>CAYYUU010001416.1:0-1736 GCA_964474955.1 uncultured Alcaligenaceae bacterium
AGAGGAAGTTGAAGGCCGTCGTCGTGAGAGACCCAAGTGGTCAGATGCGAGATGTCGTCTTTCGCGGAGCGAAGGGCGACTCTGATTGACCCGTCCGCCCTAGCGGCCCAAAACCTTCAACAGACGACACCAAGAAAGACGTCGCCAGCCACTCAATGAAGATGTACCTGGCGAGTCTTCGCGAACCTGCCGAACGATTCTTATTCGGATGCGATGAATCGAAGAATGTTCAATTCCGACATAACATCTTCAATGTTATTGGCGAACGTTTTCCCGTCGGAAGATCCAGCAAAGAGAAGCGCGACCGGTTGTTTGGAACTGGCCGTGACGATGAGAGAACCCGAGTCTCCCGGTCTGCTGAAAAAGCCTCCACCGACGGCGCGGATTTCAATCTGGTTTCGGAACGATGCCTGTCCGATTCCGGGATAAGGAACTTGGATATTATTGACGTTGACCGCAGTGATCGAACCGAGTGTTGCTCCTGTCGTTCGACCATTTTTCATCACCGTCATGCCCAAACGAGGACTGACAGGTGTCGGATTGAGTGTGTAGGTGACGTGCTTCGGCTTCACGAGTTGAAAATTGGTCCAGCCAACAGCGGCATCGACCAAGTTGACGCTCGGAGAAGGTTGAAGCCGCACAAAATGCTCCAGCAAGGCAATTCTATCTTCGAGCCCGGTTTTTCTGCCGCCATCGGCGAGGCCAGGTTGGATGATTCGATCTCCGATGCTTGCCTGGTTGGAGTTCGCGAGCACATGATTATTACTCAGGATGCACAATTTGCCGCTTTGAAGTTGAACCAGACATCCAATCGTGCCTGCGGTAATCTCGACATGGCCACAGGAACCCCCACAAGGCACGGGCCTCGGATGCCGTCGCCGAAACTCTCTTTGGAGCGGGAGCACGTCTTGCAGTTCCTCAACATCCGTGGGATAACCTCCCACGCTGGCGGGGATCGCAAGAGTTCCGACCTGCGATGGCGATAACTTCTGATCGACGTACACTTTGAGAGCCACTTCCGGACTCATGGTTCCATTGACAAAACGGAAACCGATACCTGTCGCCATGACTTGCGGCCCGGATTGCTCCGCCGCAGCGCCGCCAGCCATGAAGGCAGTAAAGGCCTCAATCCCTCCCAATTGTTCTTCCAGTTCTTCCTGGGCTGCGAACCAATCATCCTCGAGCGAAATGGTGTCGTCCGTTTCGGCTGACTGGACGACGGCCTTTTTGGAGGCCGCTTTGGCTGCCTCGGCACTGAACTCGATGACCGGAGGACCTTGGCTTCCGGAACCATCGGCTTGGGCCGAATCCCCCAGTTCCGAGATTGGTGTTGATGAGTCTTTTTTTGATTTACGTGCCATGGGCAAGTCTCCTCAAGATTGGAGCAACGAAAGAAATCGAAAAAGGGAGATAGGAAAATGCGGGAATCTATAGAGATAATCTGAGGTGAATGAACAAACAAGGATATTTTGCCTTTTTTCCTTTTTTTACCGTTTCTCTTGATGTGCTTAAAGTTATTACCCCCATTCTCGATACTATTTTCTTGATTGTTCCAGTCATGTTGGAATGTTCATTGCTTCAGAATAATATCCTGGGAGAATCGGAAGTACGCAAGTCCGAACATAGATTTGCTGCCCGTTCCAAGAGTCTGCAAAGCAAGGTGCTTAGATCGGCAAGAAAATAAGTGCTCGACTTTTCGATTTTGTTGGAATCGTAGGACACGTTTGAACCTGTCC
>CAYYUU010001417.1:0-1735 GCA_964474955.1 uncultured Alcaligenaceae bacterium
AATGGGCGAAACTCGACGGACTGCCCCTCTTCGAGGGAACGAGCCGCGTGACCGATGCGAACCGCGGGAACCTCGTCCACGTTGGGCTTGAGCCGTTTCGAGAACCCCCGCTAAGGAAAACAGGACACCCAACGCCAGGGTGATGGCAATTTTCTTCATCGATCTATCTCCAGATATATCGCTGCGAGCAGCGTATTGTTTTCGTCGTCGTGGAAGTCTTCTCGACCAGAGAAGCATCGTTTCGACATCATTCAGATAACGCACGGGAGATGCCAACTTGAGGGGATTTAATTGCGATTGTTCATAAGCCCTTGGTAAGGATTGATTTGTGTTCAAATTGGTGATTTCGCACCAAGAGAATCGTTCCAGAACAACGACATCAGATCGAATACATCAGTCTTCAAATTGATTTTGTGGTCAATTCAACTGCTTGAGCGGACCCGATTTGGTTCGGAGGGTGGAGCAACGCGCGAAGCGACAAAGCCACAAGCCTCCTTTCCACCAACCCGAAGCGCGAGCGAGCGAGTCTGACACGAGCCCGAAGCGCGAGCGAGGGACTTGAACGGAGTTGGCTTTTGCTGCGTTAGCAGCGGAAAGCCAACGAAGCGACAAAAAGACACAGGGCGGAGTTGGCTTTTGCTGCGTTAGCAGCGGAAAGCCAACGAAGCGAACAAACAACATGTGCGAAGCGAGAAACACCCTTCAGGCATGAGAGAGAACCACGATTGGCGTGTCCAACGCAAGCACTCACGACACTCAAAAATTGAAAAAGGATGGCTTGCGTTGAACTTCCAATTTCGAGCCGGGAAACGGAAATTCCGTACACAAAACCCACAAAACCTCGGTGTCGGGGGTTTTGTGGGTTTTGTGTACGGAATTTCTACCTTCCACTGGAAAAACGACCTTTCGAAAATGCCACCCGAACTCCCGAAACGCATACACAAAAATCACAAAAATACCTCTCCCTGATTTTTGTGTTTTTTGTGTACGGAATTTCTACCTTCCACTGGAAAAACGACCTTCCGAAAAGGCTCCCGGAAGTGTCAAAATGCGCACGCAACACCTGCTTCCAAAATCTCGAGCTACCCGCTGCACCTCTTTCGAGTGGTCGTCTTGACACAAAGCCTTGATTCCTCCCAAAATCGTCGAATTGAAAAGCAGAGAAACCCAACGATTCGAAACACTCGCAGGAGGAACAACCAGAGATGCGCCAAGCTGGCTCATACTTCGTCGTTGCAATGCTCGCGGCAGGTCTCACGCTGGCGATTCATCACGGAGTCATTTGGTGGACGTCGAGCGACCAAGCCAACGTTGCCCGAGTCAATCCAAGCACTCCGCAGCAGACAGGAACTGCCGAAGCGGAAGGGGCAAACACACAGCAAGCCGATGGTTCGGAAGAGCAAAAGAAGCGACGTCGGGAATTTGTGCGGGGAGGAACTCCCATACGACAGGGCGTTGTTTCCCGCGAGGAGCAAATCAACGTTGGCGTTTACAAAAAAGTCAACCAGAGCGTCGTGAACATCAACACGCGAAGTGTCCAGATGGACGACTTCCTATTGATCGCTCGCCCCAAGGCGGGCAATGGGTCCGGTTCGATCCTCGACAAGAAGGGGCACATTCTGACGAATTATCACGTCGTCGAGGGAAGCTCTCGCATCGCGGCGACGCTTGCCGACGGAATGATGTACGAGGGAAAAGTCGTCGGCACGGATCCCAATAACGACCTCGCCGTCAT
>CAYYUU010001418.1:0-1735 GCA_964474955.1 uncultured Alcaligenaceae bacterium
TGCGCTTATTGAGTGCGCTTTTTGAGCTTCAGATTCGAAAAACCAACACAAAGGCGTTCTTACGCTCCGCGAAAGACGAGACTCACCGCACAAACACAAAGGCGACATTTATTGATCCATTCGCCCCCGCGAAATGCGACACTCCCCAAGCAAGACTCCTAATGGGGCGCGAAAGTGGAAAGGAAGGCGTCAAGGGGCTTTTCGTTGAGCAGCTTTGCCGTTTTGTCGAGCCGCTTTGGCTCGCGATTTGAGAAACTTTGCTCTTTCTCGGGCGTGTTTCGCGGGCTGCTCTTCTCCACACACACCGAGCAGCTGTCCAATGGTCTCCCACACCTCCGGTGAGTTCGGACGAGCCACTAAACTCGCATACAAATGCCGTAAAGCCACGTGCGGGCGTTTTTCTCGCAACATCCATTGGGCCAACAAAATGTTGAGCCAGAAATCGTTCGGTGCCGACCAGTACGCTTGGTCCACCAACTCTTTGATGTCGTTGCCGAACGAGTAACGGAGTCGCCCCGCAACGACATCGAATTCCGGCAGAGACAAATTTCCCCCGATCTGACTCGCCCGGATTTCTCCCACCATCTTTGCCGGAACGTTCCAAACTTTCCGGTGCCGCAATCGCTTTTGAATGAACCGAGGATAGCCCTTTTGGACAGCCTTGAACACTTCCGAGGGCCGCTTGGCGAAAGGCTTTAGGTTGTCTTTCGTCTTCTTCACAAGATGCTCCCTCGTGAACGCCCAATCGTACAACCCAAGAGCCAATACCGTGGCAAAGGGATGCCGGAGGTCCGAACTGGCAAGTTTCTTGAGTTCGCCAGGGAGCGTCTTGAGTCGAAACCCAGCCTTGCGGAACGCCGCCGCGTACTGTGTTTCGGCATCTTCGAACCGTTTCATTTCGTCGCCAGGGCCGAGCAGTTTTGCCAGACGAATCTTCTCCAACTTCTCGGCAAACGCCAGGTCTCGTTGGGCTCGTTGGAATTCTTTTTTCAGATCCAGAAAGCGTTGATCTTTGAGGAGTTCGGTGACTTCCCGGAGAGCCAACTCGGCGGCGTCCAAATCCTCCTTCCCGATGGCTTCCTTCAGTCGAATGAGGAGCTTTTCCCGATCCCTTTCCCAATCTCCAGGCAAACGAGGAACCTCACGGATGATGGGCAACTTCGCCTCGAAATCTTGAAGCCCCGGCTTGGGCCCCCTCGCCGTGAATGCCGCATAGGCTTTCCGAATCCGCTGCAAGTGGGCTTGTCGGATTTCCTTCTGTTCCTTGAATTGATCATTCTTGGCATGGAAAGCGTTTTGTAAGTCGTTGCGTCGGCGTGTTCGGACCGCAAGACTCTGGTTCCAGAAAAAGTTCACCACCAAAACTATCAAGGCGACCAACAGCAACGCCAGCACTCCCGTACGCTGGCGACGAATCACCCGGCGTTTTCTTTCCTCGGCCTTGCGAACCGTCGTCTGGGCTTTTTCGAGTTCCGCCTGGTGCAGCCGGTCTCGAACCTGTTGTTCGTAATCGGCCAACCTTGCCGCGACGGCTTGGGCGTTGCCGGGGCGGTCTTTCTGCTCTGGCGAGAGGCACTCCTTGCACAACCGCACTAATTCTTCGTCTGCCTCACAATGGTCAAGGCTTTCGTACACGCCCGACAATTCACCCAGTTCGGCCAAGGCCTGGTTCGACCTCGCGCTGCCTGTGTGGTACGGCGGCCTGCCGATCAGAATTTCACACAGTATCGCCCCC
>CAYYUU010001419.1:0-1729 GCA_964474955.1 uncultured Alcaligenaceae bacterium
GCATGGGTTCGTGGGAGAGGTACCCATTGAAGTAGCAATACGGGACCGTGTAGAGGAAGCACAAGGCCCACACCGATAGGATGAAGATCGCTTCTCGGCGAGAGCGTGTCATCGACGGGTCGTCATGCCACTCTTGTTCGGGATAGTTCGAGTTAGACATTGTTGCTTGTCTCACGTGCAGGCACTTTGCTTTGCAGGCTTCGCCTGCGTCCGAAAAGATTCCAAAGAAAACAAACTTTTCGCGGAGCGAAAAGCAACCTTCCAGACGCAATTTTTATTCCTTCCGTGTGGGGTTCTGCACCACAATTGTGGAGGGACGGGAGACCTCCTGTTGGCCGTCGGCGTAGGTCACCTCGGCGATCAAGGCATGAATTCCTGGGCGGAATCGCACGCGCAAGGTCGTTGGCAAAGTCGTCCCTTTGGCGATCTCTTTGTCCCCATCGAACAACCTCACTTGCTTCACCAGTTTCTTGCCTCGCAGAGTCAGCTTGACTTCGATATCCTTCTTGGGTTCGTGCAGGATGAATTTCTGTCCGTCTCCCAAACCAGGTGGTGAGGCGATGCGGATCGACGGTGCCTTGCTGACGAACGCACGCCAAACGTGGGCCACATACGCATCGGGGAGCCAGCACGCTGCGGATTTGTCCCTTTTGTAGTCCTGCCACGAGGCCACCTTCGGAGAGTTAGTGTCCCAGGTGCTTGGTTCCCCTAGCCATCCCTTTTTCAGGGACATCGCGGCCAGATGCTTTGTGTCCTTGTTCCCCAGTCTCGCCTGAATGACATGATCAAAGAACGGAAAGATGAGGTTGTTCGCGAGGGCGAACTCGTGCCGTCGTCGCCACTGGACGGCGATCGCATAGAGGGCCCCGAGCTTCCGTTGCTCGGGGAGTCTTTCGGCGAGTTTCTCCATTTGTCTACCGTCACGTTCTCCGAAGATCGTGAGGTGGGGTATCTTGCGAGCCGCTGCTGACCGAGGTCCGACCTCAAGACAAACAGGGGCAACCGCGATGGTCCGTTCGGGTAACGCCTCGGCGAACCGAGTCGACATTCCGCCACCTGCGGACATGCCTGCAAAACAGAAGTGGGCGTTCACCAACTCGGGGTGTTTGCTCTTCTCGGCGAAGACCTTGAGGGCTTCTTTCAGGGTTGGAGCGAATTCGCTGCTCTTCACGGCGAAGTAGTTCGCGCCGATGATCCCGAAGTCCCATTGCCGGGCGGCGGCTTGCCAGTGACGCTGTCCCGCGGCTTTGAGGTAGAAGGGGTTCATCATGACTCCACGGACCTTTTTGACTCCGTCGGGAATCCAGATACGGAGTTCGACCTTGTCGAGAGGACCTCCCTGGCGAGGCTTCTTACGGCGAGGGGTTTTCAAGGATATCTGGGCGTCATAAATGGCATCAGCGCCGAGCGCGATGTTGGGGATGAGCATCAATAGGAGGATGCTTAGTCGGCGAGTTGTGAGTTTCATCGGTTCACCAAACTAAATGGATGAAGTCTCAAAGGAGTCTGTGCGGGCGAGAGCCGTCGAATGAAATTCAAAGATCGACGATGGAGAGTTGGAATGCAAGCGGGAAATGTGGAAAAGCGGAGAGTGGGACAAGAAGAATGTGGGGCCGGACTCGGAATCGATTACATCTTCTCACGAAGTCGCCGGAGGATTTCTTGCTCCAAATAGATGTCGCGTCCTTTGGGAATCCAGTTTGCCTCGAAGCGAGTGGGATCGACGAGT
>CAYYUU010001420.1:0-1727 GCA_964474955.1 uncultured Alcaligenaceae bacterium
GACCGTCATCCAAACCTGGGGACAGCCGAAATTTTGGGCCGCACTTCGAGACCTGGGAGTCGATCTGTTGCACAATGGCCCCGTCAAACGCGCCGGCGGGATCGAAGGGAAAACATACACGCCGACACAGGACGGTTGGTTCGATCGGATTTCTTTGCACGTCGATCCTCAGCTGGGCACGACGCAGCAATATCGGCAAATGGTCAAGATCGCCGCCAACCACAAAGGCCTCGTTGCGGGCGACATGGTACCATTGCCCACGGGAACCGGACCGGACTTTCGACTCGCTCAACTTGGGTATCGCAACTACGCCGGCTCATACGTCATGGTCGAAATCAAGAAAAAGGATTGGCGCTTGCTCCCGAAAGCGCAATCTCCATGGGGTGCGGCCCACGTTCCGATCAAGACGGCCATCCAACTGACACGTATGGGCTACCTCCCCGGCTTGATCAATTCCAACGATGCCTCGAAGGAGGCTCGTTCGTGGAGCGGTTGGAGTGCGACAGCTCCCATTCGCGGCGCGGATGGGAAGACGCGCCGTTGGGTCTACTTGCACTTCTTCAAGCAAGGGCAACCCGTCTTGAACTGGCAAGACCCTTCCTTCAATGCCCAAAAAATCACCGCCGGGGACATCGTCCACACGGTCCACCAACTCAGGGCGAAAGTCGTGCGTCTCGACGCGGTGCCGTTTCTCGGCATCGAGCCCAAGCCCAAGTCACCGATGACACTGCACTATCAACATCCCCTTGCGATCACCGGCACGAACTATCTGGCGTTCATGGTCCGGCGCTTCGGCGGCTGGAGCTTTCAAGAACTCAACGTGCCGATTTCCACCCTCAGGAAATACACGCGGAATGGCCCGGATCTTTCCTACGACTTCGTGACTCGCTCCCAGGTGTTGCACGCGTTGTTGACCGAGGACGCCTTCCCACTGCGGCTCGCGTTCCGCTGGCTCCACCAATCCAAGGTGCCACTCGGAACCCTCGTCCACGACTTGCAAAACCACGACGAGATAACCTATCAACTCGTCGAACTCGATCACCGCTCGGACCAGAAGATCAAAGTCCATGGCCGTTCCATGAAAATCGGAGAATTGCGTAAGCGAATGTTGGAACAGATGCGTGAGAGAGTGGGGGGCAAGAAGGCACCCTACAACAAACTGTATCGCCCCCAGAAAGACGGCGTGGCAACGACGTTCGTGGGCTACATCGCTCCCGCAATCGGAATCGAAGACCCTTACCGCGCCTCGGAAAAAGACGTGGCCCGAATCCGCAAGGCACACCTACTCTTGGCCGCAGCCAACGCTTTGCAGCCTGGCGTCTTCAGTTTCTCCACCTGGGATCTGCTCGGAGCGTTGCCGGTCCCGGCGAAGGATGTGAAACGATGGATCGACGACGGCGATTACCGCTGGGTGAATCGCGGCGGTGTGGACGTGATGGGCGATGCTCCCAACGTCAAGAAATCCTCCTTCGGATTGCCGCGAGCCAAGACGTTGTATGCTCCGCTTCCCGAGCAGCTCAACAATCCCAATTCGTTTGCCTCTCGCCTGAAACGTATGCTCGCGGCCCGGCGTCACTTCCGCATCCCCGAAGGAAAATTGCTCGCCGTTCCCGAACCTTCCAAAACACAACTTTGCATCCTGGCCCTTCAACTGCCGGAACATCCTTTGGCGTTCACCGTCCTGAACTACGGACGAAAGGACGTCCGCGAAGAACTCGACCTCTCGC
>CAYYUU010001421.1:0-1724 GCA_964474955.1 uncultured Alcaligenaceae bacterium
TTGTAGCCCTTGAGTTGCTTAGCGCTCCGCTAAAAGCAACTTTCCAAAATGCTTTTTAATTCGATTCCGCCAACCTTCTATACAGCGTCCCGACGAATTGAGTATCCGTCCGCAACGAATTGTAGAACCGTTGGGCGCGGTCGAGTTCTCCCAACTTTTTGAAACTCTGCCATAAATAGTAGACGGCCTTGGCGTGTTCCTCCTTGTCGTGGTTGTAGATCACATCGACCCACAGAAATTGCCAAACGGCCTTTTGATAATCTTTGGATTCGTAGTAACAGAGCCCGAGGGTGTTGTAGGCTCTCCCGCGAAACTTGTTGTCCTTCGTTTCGTTCAAGATGGCTTTGACCTTCTCGACGGCCGTGGCGAGTTGCTTCGTGGCCGCAGTACACTGAGCCTCGGCCAACCGGGCCCGCATCCTTACGTCGGAGTTATTCGGCAAGGCCGAGACTAAGCGGGTGAGTTTGGGAAGAGCGTCGGCGTGCTTTCCTTTTTTCATCATCCGCTCAAGAAGGAAAATTTGGGCGTTGTTGGCGACCTTCTTCGAGATGTTCTGTCGGCCCAATTCATCCACCACGGCCTCGGCCTTGGCAAATTCGTCTCTTGCTGTATGGAGCTTAATGAGCATCTCCGCGAGCGAGACGTATTGCCAGATGTCCTTCCCGTGCTCCTTCTTGAATTTCTCCAAATCGTAAGTGGCTTCGACTTGCTTGGTCCGGTTACTCTGTTCGAGGCCAAGAATCCCTTTGATGTAAGCGATCTTGAATTTGCAATGCCGGGGTGCCTTCTTGAGTACAAGGGCTTTGGGGTTGGCGGCGAGCTTTTTCAATGCCGCTTGATACTTGCTGATGGCATCGGCCAAATGTTGGTGGCGTTCCTTTAGGTTCTGGGCTTTGCTAGCCGCTTTCTCCGCCTTCCTGGCGGCATCGTAGATCTGTCGACTCTGGTCACTCAGCGGAAAGTAATCACGGTAGTCGATGTCGGCGATGTCTGACGCCGGGATCGTGTAACCCTTGGAGAACTCGACTTGCGTGTTCGTTTCCTTCACGATGAAACGTTTCTGGGTTTTCGGAGTCGATTTCCGAAAGACTTCGACCCGCTCGCTTTTCTCTTGGCCGAGGGTAGCTGTCGGCAGGAAGACTCCCACGAGGCAGCATCCGACACAGAGCAGGATGTTGCGGACATTCCGATTCATGGCGGTGATTCCTTGTTTTATTTTGGAGTGCGGCGGCTCGACGCCGCTTTTTTTTGTTTTGGTTGTGTTTTTTAGTAGTAGGCACACTCCGTGTGCCGTTGTCTTTGGTCTTTATTATTGTTTTGGAGTACGGCAGCGAAGCTGACGCTTTGGTACTTTTGTCTTTGCCTTGTTTTTGTTTTGCCTTCTCTCCGTTCCTGTCGCGTCAGTTCGCCATCAACTCTTCTTCTTGAGCTTCTGGTACATCTTGTCAAACACTGGTTCGTCCTGACGAAGTTGGGTGACGTCGGCCTGGATGATCCTCCAGCCTGTGCTCTTGGCCTTTTCCAGATCAACGAGGTACTGGGCCGCGAGACGCAGATACTTTTCCTCGTTCTTGGTGTTTTTGGCCTTGGGGCCTTGGCTGTATTTGTAGAGGCACTTGGCGAAATGGAAGTAGGCGTTGAAATACAGTTCCTTGGCTTTGTCGTTCGTCTGGGCGAGCTTTTTGAGTTGGGGGTTTCGCATGAACTTGCCACACCCATTGGCG
>CAYYUU010001422.1:0-1721 GCA_964474955.1 uncultured Alcaligenaceae bacterium
AAGGAGTTTACCCTTGGCCTCGGCACCCCATTGCTAACCGTCGACACTAGTTGCCTGTGATCTTGTCTGGTCAACATTGGGTCTCATGAACTGCTCGCTCTTGGTGGTATCTCTTTAGTTGGTCCGTGGGAATTATACTCGGTAACTGTATCGGTGGTGAAGATCTAACGTCAAGATCAAACCGAGGATACGGCGAGGCATCGGCAGCGCATTGACCATCAATCGACGAGGTCCCAATCTGCCGGATCATACCGTTCGGGTGAGAGCCACCAACCACGCATGACCGGTTCGTCGCCGACCAGCGAGATGATGAAATGAATGATCCCCTCCCCCATCGACTGTTCCATGTCGGTCCGGCTCGGAAACGGTCCGGACGTCGGGTGAGAGTGATACGTCGCCAACAAATCCCGGCCGGATTCTCGAAACTCACGGTTGTTCCGCAACACTTCCAGCGGATTGGCTGCGTATCTGGATTCTGGCTGGGAGTGGACGTTCACCAGGGGTGCTCGGACCTCGGCGAGGCGTTCTGGGCCTTCATACTTTCCTGCGAGGAGTCCGCAACATTCGTTTGGGAATTCACTCCGAGCCTGTTCGAGCATTTCCTCATAGAGAAGCTCTGGCAAGAGGAGCCGGAATTGCGTTGACAATGGTGTGTGACCTTTCGATGATTAGGAATTCGGTCGGTTGGATAGTGCAACTTGCGTTTCGGGCTGGTGTCAGAATCCCTCGCTCCCGCTTCGGGCTGGTGTAGGATTGTCGACAGACCTTATCGCTTCTTTCATTCGATCGACAAGTACAATCTTGGCAACGATAGACGCAACTCCAAGGTAAATGATTTATGGCCCGAGACAAAGTCGTTTTGGCGTACAGTGGTGGATTAGACACTTCGGTCATGGTGCCGTGGATTCAAGAACAGTATGGCCTCGACGTGGTCGCGTTCACGGTCGATTTGGGGCAGGCCGAAGACCTCGAGCGAATCAAACAAAAGGCGCTGAAGACCGGGGCCGTCGAGGCCATCACGAAGGATGCCCGGAATTTATTTGTTGACGGATTCGTGTTCCCGTCGTTGATGGCCGGTGCAATGTACGAGTGGAAGTATCCTCTCGCCACGGCCCTCGGGCGTCCTTTGATTGCCAAGCTCATGGTCGACGTCGCGAAAGAACACAACGCCGTTGCCGTCGCTCACGGTTGTACCGGCAAAGGGAATGATCAGGTTCGTTTCGACGTGACGTTCCAGACACTCGCTCCGGGGCTCAAGATCATTGCTCCGGTTCGCGAATGGAAGATGTCTCGGACCGAGGAACTCGAGTACGCGGCGAAACACGGAATCGAAGTCGAAGCCACCAAGAAAACTCCCTATAGCATCGACCTGAATATTTGGGGGCGGAGCTGCGAAGCGGGGGTTCTCGAAGACCCTTGGGATGAGCCGCCCGAAGATGCGTATGCTTGGACCGTGAACCCCACGAAAGCTCCGAACGACCCCGAATACGTCGAGGTGGAGTGGGAACGTGGAATTCCCATCGCGATCAACGGCGAGAAGATGGACGGCGTTCCGTTGATCGAGCACCTCAACAAACTTGGCGGGAAACATGGCGTTGGGCGGATCGATCACGTCGAAAATCGTCTCGTCGGGATTAAATCGCGTGAAGTCTACGAAGCACCCGCAGGAGTCATTCTTCATATGGCTCACCGCGAACTCGAGACGTTGTGTCTGACCAAAC
>CAYYUU010001423.1:0-1713 GCA_964474955.1 uncultured Alcaligenaceae bacterium
CATTGTTCCTGACAATTCGCATCCCGGCTCCACCATCTATACCTATCCCTCAACATATTTGTTCGAAAAACACCGAAAGATATGCATTTCGAAGAAATCCCTCTATTTCTGGAGAGAATTGGCCTGAATTCTGCCTTCACAAATATCAGCCAGACTCGTCCAACGGGAGAACCACCAATCTGCAAAGTATGGAACCCGCACAGCGAGTGAGTTCTCCAGGCTTGTTTTGGAACAATCAAACATTATCGAGTTGAGGACTGATTTGATGTCGAACGAATCATTAAAAACCCAGGACGTCATGTCGGTAGGGTCGAGGGTGAGTTTGGTCGCCCTTATCTCCGGGGCGATCATGACGTTAACAGTCTACGCCGGGCTCGGTGTGTTTATCGTGGCCATTGGACTCACGACCGTTGACCAACTACGCCATGAGACGTTGGCGGCCGGCGCGGCCGTATCGTCGTTGGTCTGTCTGTTCGTTTCCCTCTTCGTCGGTGGATTCGTAACGTCTCAGATGACGGCTGGCGAAAATAAGGGGGAGGCAATCATATATGGTGTCCTTTTGTGGGGTCTCATGTTTTGCTTGTTGGTCTACACCGGTCTGGGAGCGAGTCTCGGTTATGGTGTGATGGCCCAGCAATCCACGGTCCAGCCTTCCACCACTTTGACCGTCGAGTCTCTCCAACAGAAGTATAACCTTTCCAAGGAACAAGCCGAAAAAATTGCCGCAGGCGAAAACACTGTCCGAGATTTAGCATCCGACCTGCCGCCAAGCGGATGGGCATGGATGACGTTTGGAGGAATGGTGTTATCGATTTTGGCGTCCGTGTTTGGGGCCGTCGTCGGTGCGGGACCCGAACTCGTCATCAAACAATTGCGAGACCGTCGTATGGTCTTGCGAAATGAAGAATCACCAATCATTCACTAACGAGGGTAACGCACATGGACTTACTTCGAATCTTATTGGCCATCTTACTTCCGCCCGTGGGTGTCTTTACTCAGGTCGGGCTCGGCCTGCATTTCTGGATCAACATCCTGCTCACGCTACTTGGATATATTCCTGGGATCATTCATGCGGTGTTTGTTATCGCAGCGGAATAACAAAGGATTTGAACATGCCCACTGATTTGTCCGAAAAAGTGCGCAGCATGCTCCCTGGATCGACAACGAGTTCGGACCAAGTGGACCCAAGCTTGGTCTGGCTCGTGAAACAGTTGGACAATGCTTTCACCATTCCCGGAACGAACATGAAGATAGGTTGGGACGGCGTGATTGGTCTCATCCCCGGAGTCGGCGACTTGTCGACCGCATTGTTTGCCTCCTGGATGCTCAAGGAAGCCCAGAGAGTGGGTGTTCCATTACACAAACGGATGCTCATTGGGTTTCACTATGGCGTTGATTTTCTGATCGGCCTGGTCCCCGTCGTCGGAGACATTTTTGACTTTGGATATAAGGCGAACGCCAAGAGCCTTGAGATCATCGAGCATCACCTCAACAAGTCGCGCAACCCGGATCAATAGTGATCCACATTGGCACCGAACTGACTAACGCGAGGCGCGATCCCCACTACGGTGATTTGCGTTTCTTCAATCGTTCAATGAGTCTCTCAATAGCCCCTCCCACACAGCAGGTGATTTTAAGTTTGCCTCCGACAATAGCCTCACGGACATGATGCGTGGTAACCACATTGTTACTGATGATCACAGCCACACGCGC
>CAYYUU010001424.1:0-1709 GCA_964474955.1 uncultured Alcaligenaceae bacterium
GCCGGGGCAAAATCATTACAGCGTTAATTTGGCTACAAATGCGATCAGAATTTGGGGCGCCACAAGGAGCAACCACGGTTTTATTATGGGTTTGAGAAAGGGAAGCCTTCGTGACCAATTTCTCCAAAATTCTCAACAATTCGGCAAATTGCCTTCCTGTGGGGCTAAAATCTCTACAGCGGTAATTTGGCTACAAATGCGACCACAATTTGGATTGGCACATTTAGTCAGGTGTTATATGGCTCGGCAGTTGTCGATTATAGCTCTTCTTTATACACAGCGAAGGACAATGAAGCACGGAAAAATGCCAGTTTTGTGATGACTTCTGGCTGGAGGATGTACTCAATTGTGGAGGCATCCCCAAATGGTCTACAGTCAATGTGCATTTTCGATTGAGTATTCAGGAGGAGGAGGTTTAGCTCGTCCTTTTTGCTCCAGAACACATTTAGCACTTCTTCGATAGCCTCCCCCAAATTCCATTTCCGTTGGTTTTCAAGAGCATACGACCATTCGATTGTGTTTATATCAGGTCGAATCGACTCGATCCATTGGTGTTGTTGCTTCCAGACCTTAGTCGGCTCCACACCTACCAATGCGGTAAGCTCTTCCGGATGAACCTGATGGCCGCCGATACTGAGAATCGTTGTAAGTTTAGGTGTATTTTCCAAACTCATGTTCCATCCCTTTAGTTAGGATAATTCCGAGCTGCTTCTTCCAAGCTTAAACCTGTCGGAACATTAGGGTGTTGGCCTGGTCGTACAGGAACCAACACTACTTGACCATTACCATCTACAGCGATGTTAAACTCCCCAGCTGCCCCTCGACCCACAAAATCCGGCTTTAAATCATGTGCATCAATTCCTTCTCGAGCAGGATTAATCGACCGCAGATTCCCGTCTCTCCCTGGAGCTTGTGCTCCTTGTCCATCTTCTCCCCCACCGTTTGGTTGAACTGGTAGCACAGGGTCGGCATTGTCTGGTCCGTTCGGTTGTTCTCCATTTCCATTCGGTCTTTCTCCATTTCTCGCTCCAGGTGCTCTCCCGCCTGGCGGTTGTCGATTCCCTCCTGGCCTCTGAGGACCCTCAGGAGCTCCCCCGGCTCTCCAACCTGCACGCTGGCCCTGAACTTGTCTTCTTTGGGCTGCGGCTTCGACCAACTCTTCGACAACTTGAGCAACTCTTCCTACTCGGCCTACAACCTGTCGTCTGATTTGCGCCCAAGGGCGTGGTCGGAAAGGTTGGACAGGTTATGGTTGAGGCGGTTGTGGTTGAGGTGGTTGTTGACAGGACGATTGATGGCAGGGGTATTGGCCAGTGTCTCCGCTTATGAAACCGAGGTCAGGAAGGAGCGCCAACTGGCAGGCATTGAGAAGGCCAAGGCTGATGGCAAACGATGGGGCGGCAGGAAGGTGGGCCAACGCATTCGGCTCACTGAAGAGAAGGAAAGACTGATCCACCAACTTCATCAGGAGGGCAAGCCCATTGCCGCCATTGCCCGCATGGTGGGCCTGTCCCGCAAGTCGGTTTACAAAGCACTCAACCGCAAGGACGAAGCTGCATGACGTGACCATCACAATGTTGGTTACAAAGTTAAGAATTGGGAATTGCAAAACACTTTTCCCTGGAGAAAGGGTGGTCAAGTGGGACTCCTATTCCCCCATCGCTTTGTTCTTTTTATACAGGGAGCGACAACCATGATCCGCAGATGGA
>CAYYUU010001425.1:0-1707 GCA_964474955.1 uncultured Alcaligenaceae bacterium
GAATTCGGGAAAGCGCAAGTCTCCACCTTCGTAATCACCAGCATTCAGATTCAGCGAAACGGCAAAACGACGGTGCGCCGTCGCCGGAGAAGCGTTGTCTCTGTGCGGGCGAAAGAATCCACCTTCCTCCGCGTCGTAGCAAACGACGATGTGACGCTCGATACGGTTGGCTGCGAACTGGAAGGCTTTCTGGACTTCTGGAACGACACGCCGTTGAATCCGCGAAACAACTGCTTGGCGTAACGTCGGATCTTCAATGACAACGTCGCGACGACGTTTCGCATTCGGGTCGATGATTTCTTGGACTTGTCCATCTTTCATTCCAACGAACCCGGTCGGCCTTCCGCCCTTTTGTGTGTAATGATCGATGATGGCTTTGCATAGTCCAAGTTCAAAGACGCGTTCGATGACCAGGATCGGCGCTGGCTGTTTGGAGATTCGTTGGGAACCGGTTGCCTTGAGTATTCGCTCCAATTTGAGTTCCAAATCGTCGGCCAGAAAGAACACGGCGGAAATTTGCAATCGGGGATTCAACAGAAAGATCGTGGGGTGGTCGACGTCTTTTTCGTTTCCAACACCGTAAAGTTGTTGGATGTTTCCGGGCTCATCCACGATGAGCGAAACCCCGGGTTGAGGTTCGAGCCAGCGAGGCTCGAGAGACCGTTCCGATCCTGTTTGAATTCCGACGAAAGAATGACTCTGACCGTCGAAAAGGTCGGCGTGTTGGGCGAGGAAAAACTCCAAAACGACATCGGTGGCTGGATTGTGTGGTGAGCCAAAACAACAGAAAAGGACATGCTGCCCACCGAGCAAATCGAGAGCAAACGGCTCGCCACGGACATCGGTGGCAGAAAACCAAGGGGCGAAGTCGCCAACGGAAAGGAGAGGCATTTTCGGATTGGGTCTGGAGTGGCAAGCTTTGAAGAGAACAAGGTGGGCCGGAGCCCACCCACAAAAAAATTCACCGAAACCGTTTTCAATTACGGAGGCGAAACCGGCAGCGTCTGCGTATATTCGGACATATCCTTTTGCCCGCCCATGTTGGCAGCCACAAGCGTTAGGTCATCGTTCATCTCGTCCTTTTGGAAAATCTTTCGGAACTTGATGATCCAGCTGCCTGCTTGCAAGTGACCCGCCAGGTGTCGCAAGTCCTGAACGTCTTTCTTCGGAGCTTCGCGAACGAGATAGCCGTTGGGGTGACTCTTTCGACACTTCGCCAAACGCGCTCGAATGATCTTTTCTACGACTTTGCGGCGCTCTGGATCTTTGAGGTCGGCCTTTGTGAATCCCTTGTCGACGTCCGGAACGGTGTCCGAATACGGAGCCTTCCCTGTCAAGATATCGATATCCTTCTTGGTGAGTTTCTTGGCCCACTCCATCGTCGTCGGAATATGACCTTTGGCGTTCGCTTTTGGTCGTTGTCCGGGTTGATATCGGAACCCGAGTTTGTTGTTGAGTTTGACCAATCCTGGAATCTGATCCTTGATTGATGCAAGCCAATTTCCACCATGACCAGGCAATCCTTGTGGCATGCAACCACTCGCAGCCTGGAGCATCGGAACCCAAGTGTGTTGGTACGAGTTAGTCCCTTGCAAATCCATTTTGTAAGGTGCCTGAATGTAGAACAGAGCCTCCGTCTTTTTCTTCACAGAGAGTTGTGTGATCTTCAACGGATAAACACACTTCTTCGAAGTAAATGTGAATCGC
>CAYYUU010001426.1:0-1704 GCA_964474955.1 uncultured Alcaligenaceae bacterium
GTTGGTGACGTCATGTACGTGAGATTTATGGGATGTCCCTAGTTGGTTTTGTTGATTTTGTTCACTCGTCGGCAGTGGTTCGACGGCATAGACTCGTCCCTCGAAACCAACCCGTAGGGCCATTGGAAAGGTATGTTGGCCCATATGCGCACCGACATCGATGGCTATGTCACCCGGAGAGAGAATGGCCTCGTAAACTTCGCGGACTACGCGTTCATAATCGATAGGATATGGGGGAGACATATCTGGCATTTCCTTCCAGTGGGAGAGTCACCTTTCGTTCCGCGAAAGGACACGTCTTTGGATACTTTTCGCTCCGCGAAAAGCAACTCCAAACACAACACACGTTGATGGCTTGGAGCTTACGCAGCCTTCCTCGGCCTTACTCCTTGCGAACCATAAACGACGCTCTCGACATACGCGCGTATCTCTTCTCGAAACCGGTCTTTATGGAACCATGCGGCATGGCGTCGGAGTCTTGTCGGAGAGAAATCGGCTTCCATCGATTCGAATTCGGTGATTGTGTCGATGAGCGATTCTTCGGTTTGCTCTGCGAACCAAAGGCCCGTCGGATCTTGCGAACGAAAGGGCGGAATGACTGTTTCGGTGGCTCCGCCTCTTCCAAAGGCAATTACAGGCGTCCCGCATGCCTGAGCCTCGACGGGTACGATGCCAAAGTCTTCTTCTCCGGGAAAGAGCAAAGCTCGACATTTTCGCATGTGGTCGCGGATGACTTCATCCGATTGCCAGCAGAGAAAGGTAATGCCATCACTCGCGAGGCGTTGCAACTTGGCGGCGGCTTGTCCTGTCCCGATGACGACCAACTTTCGGCCCATGCGGCTACACGCGGAGATCGCCAGATCGAGCCGTTTATACGGAGCGAATGCCGAGATCACGAGATAGTAGTCTTCCCGTGGGACGTTCTCGGGATAATAAAAATCGGTGTCCACTGGCGGATAGATGACATCACTTGCGCGGTCGTAACATTGGAGAATGCGCGATTGCACTGTTTTGCTGATGGCGACAAAATGGGTGACGCGGTCGGCGGTGCGAGCGTCCCATCGCCGAAGCCGCGCGAGAATGCCGTGGATGATTCGCGACTTGAGACTTTGTCGCTCATCGCCAAAGTACGATTCCCGCATGTGCCACGCGTAACGCATGGGCGTGAAGCAATAACAAATGTGCGGGATTCCTTCGGGCGGTCGAGCCGCCTTCGCGACGCAATGACTCGAACTGAGGACGACATCACAATCGGGTAACGACCAACGGGCCGCGGTCGGCATCAAGGGTAGGAGATACCGATAATATTGGCTGACTCCTGGAAGCCACTGGAAAAAGCTCGTTTTGAGGGGTCGGTCGGAGATGGTTTGGCTGACCGAACCTTTTTTGTGCAACAGAGTAAATAACGGAGCATCCGGCCAAAGGTGACCGAACGTTTCGAGACATTTCTCACCGCCCCGCATCCCCGTAAGCCAGTCGTGAACGAGAACAACTCGCAGTTTCCCGAGCGCATCCATGCGTTCGTACCTCTGGTATATGTCTTCCGGTCGTTCGTCTCCCCGAACGCGACGCCGGCAACGCGTGGCCGACGACGGGGTGATAAATGTAGTCAACAGGCGTCGTTTCGTATAGACGAATTAAGGGACGGTCTGAGAGGAATGTTGTTGGCCGTTTTGGGCGAGAGCTTATTCCTTCGCAGGCCGT
>CAYYUU010001427.1:0-1701 GCA_964474955.1 uncultured Alcaligenaceae bacterium
GTTCTGCTGGCTCGTTGGTCAGTTGGAAAGCGGTCATAAAGTTCGGCCCCGCCATCCGGAAACCTTGTTGGCTCACAGCAACAAAGTCCGCAAGAGAAGTTGCCCCAGGATTTCGCTGGAGTTGCTGCTGTTGCATCCGAGCCAACAACGCTTGGCGGCGACGTTGTCGTCGCGAGCTGACTCCTTGCGGCGGCGTCAAACCATTCGGCCCGACCTCCGTCTCCGTCAAATACACATACCCAGCGCGGCCTCCGAGAAAACCCGGACCACGAGCCACGTTCGGATACCCAATGAGGACATAAGCAGGAACGGTGGGATTCACCTGTCCGCGTTTGTGTGCCACTACCGAACCAAGCGAAGGATACAAAACCGTCCCCGTCGTCGGCCGGCCCGTATGCATTCGATTGACGGCCGCGGCGTGTTCGTTCACACTATGATGGACACTACGCACCAGAACAATCCGATCCATCAACTCGGCACTGTGCCGAAGATGTTCGCAAACTTGCACGCCACGAACGGCCGTTCGGATCGAATCATAATCCGAACCTGCGAGACGTCGCCGACTATCCCCACGACGTTTCGGATCCCACATATCAATTTGACTCGCTCCACCGCCAAGCCAAATGAAGATACACGATTCGGCCTTTCCCTGAAGGAGTCGCCTTCTCCCACGCCGTTCGTCGTCGGCCAAAGCACTTGATGAGTTGATAACCGTCGCGGCCAAACTTCCCACGCCCGCTTGGGCCAGAAAATGTCGCCGCGCCGGGTTCACGATTTCGGAAGCCATGTGATCGATATTCTCCCATCTGGTTGTATGGTATTGTTGTTGTGGAGTGCGGCAGTATTCACGCTTTGGTATTTTCTATTGAGGTTTTGAGCTGCGGTGCTGTATGAATTCTATGTGCTGTCCGCGTTATGGCACATACAAAAACTCTGGCGAATTCAATAAACTCCAAACCAAATCTTCGGCCCGTTCTCGCCAATCCGGCTGCAATCGTGGCGTCGGGGACGGCCCTTTCCGAGCCGCTTCCTCAGCCCGGAAAGCAATCTTCGTCGCCTCCGGTCGCAAGTGGTTTGCCCACGTCACTCCCCAAGGTCTTTCTCGTGCAGGCAACGCAGGTTTTCCAGTGAGTCGTGTCGCATAACCTTTCGCAAGCAACTCGGTGGCGATGTTCAATTCTTTCGCGTTTGGTTGACGGCTCAATATTCTCTGATAGACAACTCGCACATATCCCTCCAGCTTTTCCTTCCGAAGAGCAACATCAGTCATCAAAGTATCATCGGTGAACCGAACCACACGATTCATGAGTTGTCCGTTGGCCAACGTCATCGACTGCACGGGTGTAATCGTATCATTCCGCAGAGTTCGCGCCGTTGGTCTCGAATCACGCCAACCAAACGCCGTCAACAAATCCACATATCCTTGAGCAAACGGTCTTGCTAACGCGGGACGATCTCGCTCGTTCGCCAGCGTCGCAAATTGCCATGCTCTTCGTGGATAACCCATATTTTTACACTGACGAATCTGTTGACGGGCAGCCGGATCGAATGTAATTTCCTCGCTATCGAACTTCTTTCCCATAGCAACGAATAACGAATCAACCAATTGCTCTGCAGTCATACTTCGTCGGGCTGGCCCAGAGAACAGCCCTGTACTGATAACTTTTGACATCGTCATAGGTTGGCGTTGATAGACAAGCG
>CAYYUU010001428.1:0-1699 GCA_964474955.1 uncultured Alcaligenaceae bacterium
GATCCTGGCGACGGCCTTGATCGACACCGGAAGCCGAATGGACGACGTGATCTTCGAAGAGTTCAAGGGCACTGGTAACATGGAACTGCACCTCGACCGCCGTTTGGTCGACAAGCGAGTTTGGCCCGCCATCGACGTCAACCGATCCGGCACCCGAAAAGAAGAACTCCTTCTTCACCCCGACGAGGTCGAACGCGTCCGGGCGTTGCGGCGAGTCCTGGCCGACATGCATCCCGTCGAAGCCATGGAGTTGCTCACGAACCGCGTCAAGCGAACCAAGTCCAACGCAGAATTCTTGCTCGGCATGAACATCTCCTGATCCCCACCCACGCAAACGAGAACAAGACCTTTGGCCTTTCGCCGAGGGAATTTGTTCTCGTCTCGACGAGATCGCCCACGCCTTTCCGACGTCACTTGCTTTTTTGGGAACGTAGCAGGCACACTATGTGTGCCGTTTGCTTTCTTTTCATTTTGGATTGCGGCAGCGAAGCTGCCGCGTTGGTATTTCTGTTTTGTTGTTCTTTTGGAGCAAGAATCGTCGCCAAGCCGACCCTCCAGTACAACAACGGGACAATCCGATCTTCGTCATTCCCGCAAACGATCAATTCCTTCGCTCCGCTTGGCAAACTTCTCCACGGACAAACCACTACCCTGAGGACCAAAGATGGCTTCTCGCGAACAAACTCAGTTAGGCCTGATCCAATCGATCCTCAAGCAACCCGGCGAGGACGCTCCGCGTTTGATCTACGCCGATTGGCTCGAAGAAAACGGAGATCCCTCTCTCGCCGAACTGATCCGCCTGCAACTGGAGATGGAACAACCTTGGATGACGAGAGCACGAAAACGCCACCTCCGACGACGCGAACGTGAATTGTTGGATGGGCTCAACGAAGGCTGCGCGTTGAGCACCGAAGATGTATCGGAGCCTCGGTATGGCGGTATCCCATCGGGTTGGTCTTATGCCATCGTTGGGGGTGTGCCGCTTCTTTGGATCGAAACTTGGGAAACAAAATCGATTCCCCTGCCCCCTCGCGAGTGGGTCGAGCGTTTCGGAGGGTTCACGGTTCACGTCGGGTTTTATGACGACTGGAAATCCCACTACGAGCTTCATGCCGAGACCTTGCAGAGGTTTTTCGCGTGGCCGTTCGCGACTCGATGTCTCGGTCTGGACATGGGCGACGTCGAGAAACACTACGGCGATTGCATTTCGCTCATCGCCGAATGGCCTGGCCGCGAAAACTTACTCCGAATCGCTGGGGTCGGCTTTGGTGTCTTGGCGTCTCCGACCTTTCGTGGAATCGCGGACGTCGAAGCCGAAAGAAATATCACCAAGGAAGCAATTACATCCCTTGTTTCGATGCCAGAGTTACGACGACTTCGAGCAAGCCTGACGAGTGTTGAGCCAGAAGCCCTTCCCGTGTTGGCAAGTTTATCGTCGTTACGAGAATTGTCACTCACGGGACAGTTCATCGAGGATGAGTTAGCTCACGCCTTGGCCACCGGCTCAATGCGAGAATTGGTACGTTTGGATCTTGCAAGAACGAGAATCACCGACCACGGTGCAGTTGCTTTGCTCCGTTCACCAAACTTGCCGAATCTTCGCATGGTGAACTTGCCAGGCACGCAGATTGGCCTTCCGACTATCGAAGAACTTTGCAAGACGGATCGGTTGTTCCAGTGTGGGAGAGTGAACCTTCAT
>CAYYUU010001429.1:0-1698 GCA_964474955.1 uncultured Alcaligenaceae bacterium
GGTCGCAATCTGAATCGCGAAGAACTCAATGAAGGATTCCGAGAATGCCTAGCCTGAACCCGCTCTCTCGTCGTCCCAAGTCGTTGAAACTGGTGTGGCAGGCTCCGGTGAGCGATCATGTTATTGCTCTCGAGTGGTCACCAGATCGTTCTTATTTGGCTGCGGCGGAAGTCAGCGGACAAATCTGTCTTTTCGATGCCAAGGACGGGGCTTTAGTCAAAGCGTGGCCCGGTCACGGATTTGGCACGACTTCCGTTTCTTGGCATCCGACAACCCCTACCTTGTTGGCCAGCTCTGGACAAGATGGCAAGGTAGCAATCTGGGACGTTTCGTCCGGCGACAACGAGCCTTCTCGAACACTCACCGCGGGAGCATCGTGGGTGACGAAAACCCAGTGGTCACCCGATGGGCAATATCTCGCTGCAGCGGCTAGCAAATGCCTGCGTTTGTGGGACTCCTCCGGTCAACTGGTTCGGGAATACCCCGAGCACGTCAGTACCGTCTCAGACATTCAGTGGAAGCCCAAGAGCCAACTCCTTGCTTCCTCGTGCTACAGTCGTCTCCAAGTTTGGACACCTGACAGCGATGAACCGCGACAAACCTTTGAATGGAAGGGGTCCATTCTGCGGCTTGAGTGGAGTCCCGACGGGAGGTACATCGCCACCGGCGATCAAGACTCGACTGTTCACTTCTGGATCATCAAGACGGGCAATGACCTGATGATGTCAGGCTACGCCAACAAGGTCCAAGAGTTATCTTGGAATTGCACGAGTCGGTATCTCGCGACGGGCGGGGGCGAAGTGCCTTGTGTGTGGGACTGCTCTGGCAAAGGGCCTGCCGGGACGACTCCCCACCAGCTCGAAGGCCATGAGGACAAGGTGACGACGCTGGCTTACCAACACCGGGGCAAGTATCTCGCCTCTGGCGGACTCGATGGGCTGGTGGCGTTGTGGCAACCAGAATCGCGGCAAACCCCGCTTGCCAAGTTGCGGACACAGTCCGCCATTTCGCAGCTTTGCTGGAGCGAGACCGATAACTTGCTGGCGGTCGGAACAGACTCTGGAGAAGTGCTCGTCCTCCGCCCGATCTAATCAGGGCCCTCAACCCATACAGAAGAAAGAAACCAAATGCTTTTGCAGCAAACAAGCTCCACTCGTTTGGTTGACGATCCGGTTGACTTGAAACTGATCCTCAAACCTTAAATCCACCTCGTGATCCTCCGGGGTAGAATTTCGGAAGCACTCGTTCGATACTTGAATGAGCACGTTTCACACTTTCCACGAAAGACCATTATCTAGTGTACTGGCGGGTCGTATCGACTACCTGTTGATCGAGTCCACTGCCGGAAGCGAACCGCTGCCAGGAGCATAGACGTTCACGTTCGAGAGTTCTTGCGTGAACACCCAAGTAGGATAGTTGGACTCGTAGCCCTTGGATTAAAAACCAAGTGACATCATTACCCTAAGGAAAAAGTCATGCGCATAAAGATCGGATTGTTATTCGTGTTCGTTCTCACCATGGTGGGATGTGGAGCAAGCGAGAATTCAGGGAAGCCACGCGTTGCTGTGAGCATATTGCCCCAGAAGTGGTTAGTCGAACAGATCGCGGGTGACAACGTTGAGGTGATTACCTTGGTGAAGTCCGGTGACAGTCCCGCAACGTATCAGCCTACGGATTCCCAAGTCAGTTCAGTGATGG
>CAYYUU010001430.1:0-1698 GCA_964474955.1 uncultured Alcaligenaceae bacterium
AAGTCGGTAGTCGGTCGTGTCAATGAGCAGCAAGCGTTTCCGCCGGCGGGCAAACAGGTCACCAGCTTCGTTCGGTTCGAGTTTCGATACGAGGTGCCCGGATTGAGACTTGGGGTGCTTGGAAATGACCTGGCCGGAAACTTGGGCCGCGACCGTGACTTCCTGGTAAGGAACTACTTCCCCGTCGACCTCCACGACGAGCGGTCCGGTGTGGGGTGACGCCACGACCGTTTCGACTTCGGGAACGATTGGCTTTTTCTCTTCCCGAGGTTGGTCGGGCGGTTGCCCCAAAATGATGAACCCGACGACGCCCCCTCCGATGATCGCAAGGGGCACCAGGATTCGAAACGTCTCTGTGAGGATCGCCTTCAAAGAACCCATAGTTGGTTTGCACTCCTAAGTCGCATAAAAGGTAAACGGCTCTCGCTTTTCGTCCGCGCTCTTGGCCTTCTACCTTTCACCTTTTCCCTTTTCCCTTTTCCCTTCGAGGGATCCTCGCCCGAGGGCGGCGAGCATCACCGAAGTGATGTGTTCCGTCAGTTGTTCGGGAGAGTAATACTTGGCCATTTCGTCTTCGGGTAAGAGCATTCGGCAGATGGGGTCGCACAGCTTGTAATACATGCACTGCCCGATCAGGCTGAACGCCAATTGGTCGAGCCGATGTTTTGGCAGCCCTGGTGGAGCCATTTCCGCAATGATGTCGGTCAACATCTTGTGGTGGGGACGGATGTAGTCTTCGGTGAGTCCCCGACAAGCGCCCGTCGGTTCGAGCATCTCTCGCATCATGATTCGCCCTTGCCAGGGCAGTTCCTCGGCCACAAGCATCCGGAACACCATCGTCCGGATGAAGTCTGCGAGTTTCGTTTCGGGAAGAGTTCCCTCAGGCCACTCCGGCAGCGGACTTTGGTCGGCCCGGAATTTTTGGGCAAATTTGATGACCTCTTCGTAGAGCCCTTGCTTGCCCTTGAAGTAGTAATTGACGCTCGCAACGTTCGCCCCTGCACGGTCGCAGATGTCGCGGACCGTGGCCGCTTCGTAACCGCTCTCGGCGAAGATCTCACCGGCCGCATTCAACAGACGCGTTCGCGTGGTTTCCTCTTCCGCGTTGCCTGAACCTTCGGTCACGACGGACGCTCTTTGGAATCGTTGCTCCTCGGCAGAGTTCGAGAGCCCGGGCCCAGTTTTCGACTCTCGATTCGAGAGGTGAGGTTGACGCGAACTAGGTTCCATGATGATTTCGGATCGCTTTTTCGAATTTGGGAGGCCGGAGAACTCCGACCTCGCGTCCGTGCGGAAGAATATGATGACTGCTTACACTATTGTTTAAAACAAGCGTTTAAAATCAAGTGGAGTTTTTCGTTTTCTTCAAAATGGGTAATTAAACTTTCGGTTCTGAGGGGATCTGAGGATTGGAACTTTGCGATCTATCGAGGAACTGTCAAGCGGAAGATATTGTGAACATTTGTCTCAGAAAAGCATTCCACGTCACTCCCAGGCAGGAACACCTTTCGAAAACGTGCTCTGACGTCTGCGGCATCTCTTATTTCCATTTATAAACAGGCTGGCAAGGGACCTCGATGCTTCCACACGTCAACGGCCGCAAGTTCCGACACTTTTTTCTTCGTGTCCCGGAGGTGCGTGTGCGATCATCAACAATCATACTCTTGCTCGAACCACCATCCTCAGGAGGATCCTTCC
>CAYYUU010001431.1:0-1697 GCA_964474955.1 uncultured Alcaligenaceae bacterium
CAACGCCTGGGGTGCTGCGCTCTATGAACAGAAGAAGTACGACTATGCCATCGCTAAGTACTACATGGCCACACATCTTGATCCCGAGTATGCAACTGCTTACTACAATTGGGGCTTGGCACTGGCAGAGCGGACGAAGTACGAGGAAGCTATTGCAAAGTACAAAATAGCCACACATGTCGATCCCAAATTTGTGAAAGCCTACTCCAACTGGGGCGATGCTTTGGTTGCGCTGAAAAAGTACGACGAGGCTATCGCGAAGTACAAAAAGGCCACGCATATCGATCCCAAATTTGCGATAGCCTACTCCAACTGGGGCAATGCTCTGACTGCTTTGAAGAAGTACAAAGAGGCCATTGCAAAGTACAAAAAGGCCGCGGATATCGATCCCAAATATGCGAAAGCCTATTCCAACTGGGGCAATGCTTTGGCTGCCCTGAAGAAGTACAAAGAGGCCATCGTGAAGTACAAGAAAGCCACACAGATCGATCCCAAATTTGCGAACGCATACATCACCTGGGGTTTGGCTCTGGCCGATCTGAAGAAGTACGAAGCGGCCATGTTTCCGTTGCAACAGGCAATCAAATTGGAACCGCAACTCCCCCAACCTCGACTCTTTCTCGGTTCGGCTCAGCTGGAGGAAGGAGAATTTCGAGAGGCAATTGCTTCGTTCCGAATGGTGGGTCAACTCGTGCCTGTGGGGCATCATTGGGGTCGGTTAGCGCAAACCAAGATGAAAGCATGCGAATCCTGGTTAGCCCTCGAGAGAAAGCTCCCCGCCGTCCTCGGTGGGAAACAGAGAGTCTCGCTGGAAGAACACTTTGCGATGGTCATTCTGTGTGTGCGGTGCAAGAGACGCTATCGCGATGCCGTCAAACTTTACAAGCAAATCTTCCAACGGAAACCAAAGCTGGCCGATGACCTCAAACCTCAGCATCGCTATTACGCCGCTTGTTTCGCTGCGTTGGCAGAATCAGGAAAGGGCAATCAGCCTCAGAAGATTACGCCCAAGGAAAAGAGAGAACTGAGAGAGCAAGCTCGGAGTTGGTTACAAGCTGATCTCAAGGCCTACCGCGACAACCTCAAGAAAAATGCCCTCCTCGCTCCTACGACTTTCTATCGGCTGGAACGTTGGCAAAACGATCCCAACTTGGCCACGGTCCGCGACAAAGCCATCGCCGAACTCCCAAAGAATGAGCAACAATCCTGGAGACAACTTTGGATCGATGTGAATGCTCTCGCGAAAAAAGCCCGGAAAATGTACACCGAGACCGAAACCAAGGGCACTCTCAAGATCGGCGCTGAGTCAATTTACAAACACGACCTGAAGGCAGGAAACACCTACGTCATCGAGATGCGAAGCCAACAGTTCGACACACTCTTGCGACTTCACTATCCCAACGACAACAAACTCGACGAAAACGACGATATCGCTAAAAACAATCGGAACTCCCGGATCGTCTTCTCTCCGAAGAAAACAGGCACTTATCGGATCATCGCCACCTCATTCCAGCAGCGAGGTCAGGGGGAGTACGAAATCGTGATTCGAGAGTTCCGCACTCATCCGAAGCAATAATCTTCGTACCGCCTTTGAACCATGGAGGTTTGATGCCTTGTAAAATGGAACGCAGACCTGACTACCTGAGTTTCGTTTAAGCAATTTCCACAAAGTGTTTTCAGCAGGTAATTTGTGTCGA
>CAYYUU010001432.1:0-1693 GCA_964474955.1 uncultured Alcaligenaceae bacterium
GCAGACACCCTCGGACACCGAAAAAATCCTGGCAAAAACTGCGGTTGCACCCATTCTAAATACAAACGGATTGGGTCTCTTTCGGCATCGAGAAGTTTTTGACGTTCCGAGTGGGCCACAATGTCCTTGGCTTGATTTTCGATAGTTATGGCTTCGAGACCTCGGCCCGACTGCCGTAGCAACTCGGCTTGTTCACGGAGCGTGAATGCCCGAAGCGGATGAGTCGGTCCAAGCGGAGCACGCAACTCCAAACTACGCGCGAGATATTCTTCGGCTCCTGTGAAATCCCTACGCTTGACGGCTAAGTGCCCAAGAAGCGCATATACGTCGCCCACTTCGAAATGATTCGCCCCATACTTTTCTTCGTACACCGGACGTGCCCTAGTGGCGTGTTCTTGGGCTTCGTCCAGTTCGCCAGCGTCCGCCAAAGCATGGGCCAGGACCAGGCGATAAAAAGCTGTCCGCAAGTCGTCAGGTCCTAGCACTCCTTCGATAACTCTCACCGACTCACGGCCCAGGTAAACCGCCTGGATGGGCTGTTGTTGGAGGCGTCGCACCTGGGCGAGAGTTCGGAGTCCGTCTCCGGTGAATTGATGGTCGGGCCCGAGGGTAGCCTTCAACTTCTTCACCGCTTCGGTCGCCAACCAGTCGGCCTCCGTGAGGGCCTTCGTGTCGCCCGATAGTCGATGCCAACCAGTCAGTAGGCTGGCGTGTTGTAATTCGACGATCAGCGTGAACGGGTGTTCTGGTCCAAAGACCAGTAAGTTGACATCCCGACATGCGCGGTAAGCCAGGTCCGCCGGAGAGGCTAACCCGCGAACCGCTGCACAAAGTGCTCTTCGCAACAAGGCCTCCGCCGTCAGCCGGTGTTCGAATCCGCATACCTCCTTGGTGAGTTCCAACGATTCGTCAATCAGCTCGGTGGCCTCATCGAGCTTGCCTGTAAACAAACACGCTTGCCCAAGACAACCCAAGGTGAGGAGAACTTGGGGATGTCGGTCTCCGTAGGCTCCCTGGAGTTTCGCGAGCGCCTCCCGGTTGCAAGTCTCAGCCTCTTTGAATTTGTGGTTGATCAACAACCCCAGTGCGAGATTGTGCAGGCTGACCCCGATGTCTCCGTGTTCCGCAGGGAGATGTTGTTCCCGCAACTCGAGGGCCTGGCGGTAACACCGCTCGGCCTCGGGGTGTTCGCCCATGAATCGGTGAACTGCACCGAGTTCGTCGAATGCCAACGCCTTGTTGAGGTCGGTTCTTGCGTTTTGCAGGGCTTTTTCGGCGTGGAGTTTGGCTTCGAAATAGTCACCACGTTCGATCGCTTCTCGCGCCCTCATGAGGGAGGACTTGAGCTTCCCCTGGAGCCATTGGAGGCCAGCTAGCGCAGCCAGGACCAATAAGAACATCAAGAAAAGCGACATTGGGTCCGTCTGCATGGTGGATTCGGATTGGTGGTTTTGGGACGCGGAAAAGCTTCCGAAGGTATCTTACGGATTGCCAAAACGATGTGGCGGTAACCTGAGATTCTCCGAGGTCGAAGGCTGATTGTTGATTTTCGAGACGAGCACAGAAAAGCGGAGGTTTTGCCTCCTCGCTCGCACTTTGGGTTGGTCGAAAGACAAATTCCAAAATACGGGGCACACCAGCAATTCTGTCCGGCGCGATGTTTGCTTGCCTTCCCCAGTGCTGCCCTACAACA
>CAYYUU010001433.1:0-1690 GCA_964474955.1 uncultured Alcaligenaceae bacterium
GCTGCTCTTGACTGCGACGAAAATTTCCTGACCCTTGGCTTCGACCCACCGACCGTTGACCTGATCGTGCCGATATCGTTTCTTCGTCTCTTTACAGTCGACCATAAAATCGTGGAAGAGGTCATAGTGGCCGCTCGACTTCCAAACGGAAGGGTGCATGACTATGCTGCAGTCGAGCCCGACCATCTGGAACGCCTCGGGAGTGTCCAGAATCACGGTCGTTTCGTCGTGGCTGGTGACCATATCGCGCCACCAACACTCCTTGACGTTTCGCTTGAGTTCCACGCCCAAAGGTCCGTAGTCCCAGAAGCCCTGGAAGCCCCCATAGATGTCACTCGACTGGAAGATGAAACCACGTCGTTTGCACAACGACACCAATAAATCCATGTCCATGCTCGAAACCCCTCCGCTTGGGTGATTGAAGATTGGGAACTTCCGGGCTCAGTTTTTATTTTACAAGATTCGTAAAGGATCGTGATGCAACTCGGGGACGATCGAACACGAATCGATCACGGCAGCATCCTCAATATCTTGGTCGTAGCCGAGTTCGCGGAGGAGGCGGCCTCCCCCACTTTGTTGGAGTGGCGTGAGATAATTGGGATGCTGATAGTTGCAAAGCCTCAAAGCGATATCGGCACTGTCGTCGATCTCGATGTCTTCAATCGCATCGAGATATCGCACGATGGCTCCTGCCAGCAACGTATCTTCGAGCGTCACTTCTCCCGCCGACCCCGCGCACAGTATATGAACTGGACGCGTTTCCTGTCCAAGAAGTTCGCAAACCGCCGTGAGATTCGTGAACGCCGCGACCAACACGCGATCGGCTTTGGCGGCCTTGAGGAGTGCTCGGGTGCCATTCGTGGTCGTCAGGACCACGGTCTTTCCATGGCACCGTTCGGGAGTGTATTCGCGAGGCGAATTGCCCACGTCGAAACCTGGAAGTGGCTTGCCATCACGCTCGCCTCCGAGCACAACCGAATTCTTTGGAAAACTCGCAGCGAGGGCTTTGGCTTCGTCGACTTCGCCACAAGGGCGGACTTCCTTGCAACCCGAGACAAGGGCTTGAATGATTGTCGAAGTCGCGCGTAAAACATCGATCACGACGGCGACGCTTCCAAGGAGCGAGTCGTCCGGAACATAAGAGGGGAGAAGATGGATCTGGATTTGGTGGGACATGAGGGCTTCTCGTCCGTTGAGGAGCGGTAAAAACGACAAGGAGCTATTCTCGCAGTGAGATTCCCTTTGTCAACTTTGTCTTGTGGTTCTCGTTGTATTTATAAAAACGACCTTGCATATCCATTTCGTAAAGCCGTTCACCGTAATCCTGCGAGCACTAACGGGCTCATTCGCCCCAGATCCTCGGCACACGCACCGCGTGTTCTGTTGCATTTCCGAAAATCCGCAAGAATTGGCCATAATGCCTTAGTCGGTAGCATCCGCGTGTCGCGGCTTCCTTCTTCCCTCTCCCAGCAAGTGGGGCGAGGGACTGTGAAAAAAATGCTACACCCGTTTGCAATACGCTCTCGGTCTGGAGACGGAAAAATTCGTCAATTAGATCCGCCGCGTTGAACTTTGATCGAAGATTCTTTCACTCATTGAAGCGAACTCATGATTGTAAAACCTACATCTCGCTTGCACATCGATGAACTTGTGAAGCGTGTGTCCCAGCTGCATCGTGGTCCATCACACC
>CAYYUU010001434.1:0-1683 GCA_964474955.1 uncultured Alcaligenaceae bacterium
GTACGGCGACGACGTTGGGAAATTTCAACAACGGAGAATCTTCCGGTGGTGGTTCTTTGACGAAGACGTCGAGGGCGGCTCCTCCGAGGTGCCCCGACTCAAGCCCTGCTGCGAGTGCCTCTTCGTTGATGATGCCGCCGCGAGCACAGTTCAAAACTCGGGCGCCCTTGGGCAGCAAGGCGATTTCTTTCTCCCCTATCAGATTCATAGTTTCGGGACTGCCGGGAGTGTGGACGGTCAAGAAGTCACACATTGGGAGTAATTCTTCGAGCGTCCCGATCATCTCAATGCCGATCTCTTTGGCCTTTTCTGGAGCCACGAATCGATCGAACGCGATGACCTTCATCTCGAGCCCTTGGGCTCGCTTGGCGACTTCTCGTCCGATCCTCCCAAGTCCAACGATTCCGAAGGTCTTCCCTGCGAGCTGTGTTCCCATGAAACTTTTTCGGTCCCACTTGCCAGAGTGGAGACTCGCGTGGGCCTGCGGAATATTTCTGGAGAGAGCCATCAGCATGGCGATAGTGTGTTCGGCGGTGCTGATGGTGTTTGCGTCGGGGGTGTTCATCACGACGATGCCTTTTTTCGTCGCGGCGGCCAAATCAATGTTATCGACGCCGACTCCGGCCCGAATGATGGCGCGAAGTTTTCCAGGTTCAACAAGCAATTCGGGCGTGACGACTGGCTTGCTGCGGATGATCATGGCGTCCGCGCCTTGGATGGCTTGAGACAATTCCTCGCCTTGGAGGCCCGGGCGGGCATCGACTTCGAGACCGCTTTTTTTCAACAATTCCAGACCATTTGGATGGAGACTATCTCCAACGAATACTCGTGCCATCGTCCACCTGACTTTCGTCCTTGGGAGGTTATTTGGTGCGATTATAGGATGCTGCGAGAGCAATGTGACGAAGCAATGGGCACACTCGGAACGGGAAATACATAAGTGTCCGGTTTCTTGAGGGGACCTTGAAAAACCGGACAGAAATACATTTACCGTACCGAGTGTGCCTATTCGCCGCACAATCTATTGTAGAAGAAGAGAGAAGCGAGAGAACGACGGGAGTAAGTTCGAAGGGCGGACTTTTAGTTCTTGAATTCCAGGTCTTTATCGCGCCAGTCGGTCACGAACATGTGGCCCGGTTTGTGGGTAACCATTAAGGGAATTTTTGAGGCGACGGCGACAGCTTGCGGCGTTACTCCGCAAGCCCAGAAGACAGGGATCTCACCAGAGCGAATTTCGATGGGATCGCCATAGTCGGGGTTATCAAGATGACCGATTCCGATCGCATTGGGATTCCCGAGGTGAACCGGCGCTCCATGAGCGAGCGGATACCGACTACAAATTTGGACGGCACGGATTGATTCCTGGGGAAGCATGGGGCGCATCGACACCACCATGTGGCCGTGGAAGATACCCGCCGAGCGGCATGGGATCGAGGTGTTGTACATCGGCACGTTTCGACCTTGTTCGATGTGGCGCACTGGTAATTTCGCTTCTTGCAGAGCGTTCTCGAAGGTGAACGAACAGCCGAGGAGAAAGGCAACGAAGTTGTCCTCCCAGATGTCGGTGATGTCGGTTCGTTCGGCAGTCAGTTCTCCGGCTTCGTAGACGCAGTATTTGGGGAGGTCTTTGCGAATGTCGGCGTCCGGTGCGATGAGGGTTGGTGTTGGCGAGCCCGGTTCTGT
>CAYYUU010001435.1:0-1677 GCA_964474955.1 uncultured Alcaligenaceae bacterium
GTGGGTGAGGGGTCTTGCGTGGGACTCGCCAACCTCGGAAAATATCGCGTAAACCGTTTTTGCTTGGACACCCCTCACCCACAGCGTTTCCCGCTTCGCTCGGGTTTGTCCCTCTCCCCGCAAGCGGGGCGAGGGACTTTGAAAAGGCCCTCAAGAAACCGGACAGCAATAAATTTCGCATTCCCCGTGTGCCGTCCACTTTTGCTCACGGCACACGGAGTGTGCCTACTACTTTCTCCCGCAGTCATCTACAACTCCGAGATACCCAACCTCCCATGACACCTCCGATTACGGCGACCTCGACCGCCACACCCACTATCGCTCTCGTCGGTAATCCAAATACCGGGAAAACGACTCTCTTTAATGCCCTTTCGGGACTGAACCAGCGTGTTGGAAATTATCCTGGTGTGACAGTGGAGACCAAGAAAGGACACTTTCGCCACGATGGACAAACGGTGTCGGTCATCGATTTGCCGGGCACATACAGCTTGGCGGCCCGGAGTCCCGACGAGATGGTCGCCGTGGACGTCATCCTTGGTGACAAGAAAGAAGAGCCGCGACCCGATGTTGTCGTGACGATTGCCGACGCTTCGAATCTTGACCGCAATCTCTATCTGACGACGCAAGTGCTCGAACTTGGCGTGCCGGTCGTATGTGCGCTGAACATGATGGACGTGGCGCAATCTCAGGACATCTCCATTCATGTTGAGAGTCTATCTCAACAACTCGGCGTTCCGGTCGTGCCCATACAAGCCAACAAGGGAAAAGGAATCGCAGAACTCAAGCAGGCGATCTTGGATGCGCTTGGAAAAGAACCACCGCCGAAGACTCCACCTTTCCCTGAAGCGTTCGAGAAAGAGGTTGCCGATTTGCAGGCGACACTCGGAGAGGACGTCGCGCCGTTTCTCGTTCGCCGGCTATTGCTGGATGTGGGAGGGAGCACCGAACGCCGGTTCCTCGCTCGTGACAACGGAGAATTAAAAGCACAACTCACAGCAGCGCGAGAACGGCTCGCGGAGGCTCAATGTCCCGTTCCCGCCGTCGAAGCTCGAACTCGTTATGGTTGGATTCGGCAAATCACGAGCGGTTGCGTAACTCGCCCGACCGAGCGCCGCAAGACCTGGACGGATCGTTTGGACCAGGTCTTAACGCACAAGGTTTGGGGTTCGGTAGCGTTTGCGGCGTTGATGCTAATTGTGTTCGTCGCCATCTTTTCGGGTGGTGACTACTTGATGGGGTGGGTTGAGGCCGGTCAAGAGTGGCTGGCCGGTCTTGTTGGTGGGACGATGTCGCCGGGACCATTGCGGAGCCTGTTGGTCGATGGGATCATCGGCGGCGTCGGCGGCATTTTGGTTTTTCTGCCGCAGATCATGATTCTATTTGCGTTCATCGCGGTGCTCGAAGACTGCGGATATATGGCGCGTGAGGCATATTTGATGGACAAGCTCATGTCGCGTGCAGGGCTCAGCGGCAAATCATTCATCCCTATGTTGTCGTCAGTGGCGTGTGCCATCCCCGGAATCATGGGAGCCCGCGTCATCGAAAACAATAGGGATCGTTTGGCGACAATTCTGGTAGCTCCGCTCATGAGTTGCTAGGCGCGGTTGCCGGTTTATTTGCTGCTGACTTCGGCGTTTCTGGGGCCGCCGCATTTTCCGTGGTGGGTGCCCGCGATCG
>CAYYUU010001436.1:0-1677 GCA_964474955.1 uncultured Alcaligenaceae bacterium
TCCAACGACAGCAGCCCTTCCATGTTTTTCGACCTCATCAAACAATCATAACCATCCGCGGTGACATATTCGCCCGACACGGAGAACTCAATAATACGTTTCGCAAACGGGGTGTCTGCGAATTTCTTCAGTCCCTGATCTGTGACATTCGTGTTTGTGAGGTCGAGCGATACGATGTTGTTGAGGTATCGTGATTCGCAGAGTTTTGCGAGCCCTTCGTCTGTGATTTCATTATTGCCGAGCGAGAGGTTCCGGAGTCCGGCCATCGGAGCAAAGGCCGCCAACGCACGGATGGCGTCGTCGTCGAAACCGTTTCCAAATAGGTGGAGCGTTCGCAAGTTACTCATGTACTCCGACTTCGCGATGGCGTGAACGCCCCACGGTCCGAGTTCACAACAATTGAGATAGAGTTCGCGCAGTTCGGAGAGGGGCGAACATTCGCCCAGAATTTTCGTCCCGTCGTCGGTGATGGGATTCTGGCTCAAGTCGATCCAGACCGGCAACGGTCCTTGCCATTCCTTAAAAAACCGCACTTCGTCGGGGCCGAATCGATTTTCCGCAAGAGATACATATCGGAGGTTAGGCAGGGCGGTGCTCCGACATAAAACGCGTAAACCTACACCACCAATGCGGCATTGGTCCAGATCGAGTTCTACCAACTCGGGAAAATCCGCGTTTGCCAAAGCCTGGATTCCGTCGTTGGCGACGCGATTGTTGTTGAGTGTAAGTTGTTGGAGTTTTGGGAAGTTGCTGGACCGGGCCAACGATTGGAATCCGCTCGAAGATTGATCACTCGCGTTCGTCAGGTCGAGGTGTCGTAAGTTTCCGAAGTCGCGACAATCAGCGATGGTTTGGAGTCAAACGATGCCAAGTCGAGAGTTATGGGCCAAGAACAAACTTCGGAGGTTGCCCAGTTGACCTGATCGGACGAGTAATTCCATCTCGTTCGCCCAGACCCGGTTATGGCTCAGGTCGAGGACTTCAAGTTGGCCCAGGACACGCGACTCAGCGAGTCGTTTGATGCCGCTCCAGCCGACGTCTTGGGAATCGAGAATCAATTCGCGAAGCCCGTGGAAATACGGCGAGGTCGCCAAGTGTCGGACTCCTTCGTCTCCAAGGACGTCACGACCTCGACCGAGAAAATCAAGTCGGCGGACCCGATCGAGCGCTGGGCACGTGGCGAGTTGGGCCATCGCATGCTTGGCTTCTCGCAACTTGACGACGCCAACGGGACTTCGGGCAAATAACTCGTCGGCACGATCCAACAGGGTCAGAGCAGAAACCGAAATTTCATCCACGAAGCCTCGGACGAATCGAGCGTTGATGCCGGCATTTTTCTCTCCTAGATCCTGGATCCGCCATTCTCGCCCGAATTCACTCTCCAGCTCGTTCATGCGATGAATCATCGGCGTGAGCCGATCGTCCTCGGGAGCAACACCAGCAATCTCACACTGGATGCGGACGAATTCGGCCCTCGGATCGCCCTGTTCTTCGAGCCAATCGGCGTAGATTAGGCGAGGGGTGTCGTCACCGGGACGTTCAAGAATGGCTTGCCGCAGCAGTGACTCTTGGGATGCCATCTGCGAAGTCCTTTCGAGCCTGGGTTCTCAGTGATCAATAGTGGTACATTTGTAAGGCGTTGATTTACCCGCTCGCGATGTTGCCTACATTTATTTT
>CAYYUU010001437.1:0-1676 GCA_964474955.1 uncultured Alcaligenaceae bacterium
CCAGCACCCCTGCTGATGGCACGGGAGAGTTCGTCAATCTACTCGATCCACAGGTCCGTCTGCTAGACGACACCGGCGCAGAGGTGGCCTCCGACGACAACAGCGGCTCGGACAGCCGTAACGCCAGTCTGTCCTTCACACCGACCACTTCTGGGACTTATATTATCGAAGTGTCCGCGTCACCATTGGCAGCCGCTGAGAACGCCGGTGAGTACTTCCTGAGCACCACCGGAGCCACAGGTGATCCCACAACGTTCGGGGGCACCGTGATCGATCCAGTAGAAGGGACGCGCTTACGATTTCCTCCCACGACGGCGACTGTGGATTTTACCGATGCGTTGTTCCTCCCGTCTCTGGCAAGTTCGGAGATCCAAATTGATGGGGTCAGCGGCTCTAGTGCAGTTCTGATCGATGGAGACACTGTCGAATTCACGATCCCATCGTCTCGAGCTGGGAACTTTGTCCAGTGGGCCGACAACGGCCACTATTACGGTCTGACCGTCCTACCCACCGACTGGCAGGATGCGGAAGCCGAGGCCGTGGCCCTTGGTGGTCACCTCGTCAGCATCAACAGTGCCGAAGAGAACCAGTTCCTCATCGACACCTTCATGACTGGCCCGGAGAACAAATCTCGGACCATCTACCACATCGGCCTGACCGATGGTGCCGTGGAAGGCACGTTCGAGTGGACGAGCGGAGAACCGGTTACTTACACCAACTGGCATCCTGGAGAGCCGAACGACTTCGGCGCCGGGGAGGACTTTGCCGAGATCAACTTTTTCTCTCGTCGAAATCCGTCCGTCATCGGGACCTGGAACGATAGTTCAGGCAACGGCCTGCGGTTCGGCATCATTGAACTGACGACGGCTCCAACGACCGACCTCTGGGAAGCGACCGAAGGCATCCACACCATCACCGTTCCGGCCGGTAGTGTCCAAGGCGTCAACGGAGCTGCGAACGCCGAGATCAGTAGTACCTTCTATTTAGACGTCACACCTCCGCGAGTCGTCGAGCAGAGTATCGAGTTCGACAACGTTTATCCAACTGGCACGCTGGCCTACGAGGTGACTTTCAGTGAAGACATGAATACGGCCAACTTGAGTGCCGACGATTTCCAGCTCACCGGAATCTTGCGAGGCGTCAACTACAGCCCCGTCAGCTTCAGCTACACCAGCCCCACCGAACTGGAAGTCGTCTACGAGAACCTCCCCGAGGATGAGTACAGCTTCACGCTGTTCAGTGGGAATGGACGATTCGAGGACGCAGTGGGCTATAACCTTGACGGCGAATTCTTTTTCACACCTATTCCGCCGAACGTGAGTGGAGACGGTGTGGAAGGAGGCAACTTCTTCAATCCGCGATTCTACCTCGACGGCGGGCCTGTCGGTATCCCATTGCCTTTGGAGGCAGCGGACCCAGCTGGCAGCCTGATCTACCAGTCCCCAGACTCGGCCTCAAGAGCGATCTCGGCTCCGTCTGCGGACATCGATGAATTCACGATCGAAGTGGATCCAGGCCAGACGATCACTGTTCTCGTCGAAAACGCGAGTGCCTTCACCCAGAGCCAAACCCAGACGAATAACGTCTTCGCCCCCAACGTTCTGACTTACGACTTTGAAAACCTTCCGACGCCACTGGGAGACGCCACCCTCCGCGCCGACGTCATCGCCGACCTC
>CAYYUU010001438.1:0-1674 GCA_964474955.1 uncultured Alcaligenaceae bacterium
GGTGATGACCACAGTTGAATCTCCTTTGTGTCTGTGGCACTATCTTGGAAGCAGGATTCCTCGTCCTGGAGGAAACCTCGAGCACGTTGCACAACGCCGACGAATTCGGGGCGTGGATTCGTCAATGTTGACTCAACTTGTGGCGGGATAATTAGCTTGGGGACTTCGGTCCTAATCCCAAGCACGTCCGCGCGACATAGATTTTCGATCCCGAGACCAATTCGTCGTTGTTGCGAAGTTCCCGAGCAACACGTTTGGCCTCGCGTGGTCCGTCGCACAAGGCGAAGAATGTGGAGCCACTCCCACTCAATAAATGACCAGTTGGGTTTGTCTTTTCCAACGTCCCTTTCACTTGAGGCAACACCTCAGGGCAAACCTTCAGGGCCGGTTCTTCCAGCCGGTTGTGCAATCGTTTGGCGATACTTTCGGGCGTGCCGCGTTCAATTTCTTTGCGGATGTCGCCGCCCGCGATCGGTTCATCTGGCACCGTCAACCGCCGATAAACTTCGACGGTCGAAACGCCCACCGGAGGGCACACGAGAACCAACCACAACCGCCGATTCAGTGCAATGGGTTCTACTTTTTCGCCCCTCCCGGTACACCACGCCGCGGGTGTGTGGAAGAAGAACGGAATGTCGCTCCCGAGTTCGGAACTCCACGCCGCAAGTTGGGTGTGAGTCATACCCAAGTTCCAAAGCTCGTTCAAGGCCAGAAAAGTTGCCGCAGCGTTTGTCGATCCCCCGGCGAGGCCACCTCCGATGGGAATACGTTTAGTGACTGCGATCCGGATTCCTCTCTTGCTTCGTGTTCGCTGGCGTACCAATTCCGCCGTTTGGTGGATTAGATTGTCGGGGCCGAAGGAGAGGGTTGGGATGTTGCCAGAGACGGAGATTTCCCCCGCAGTCCCGTCCTCGAACTCAAGGGTATCGTAAAGGTTCACAGCGACCATGAATGTCGCGATCTCGTGGTATCCGTCTGGGCGCTTTCCCAGAATTTCCAGGAAGAGATTGACTTTGGCAGGTGCCCAGACCACCAGTTTGTTTGGTAGCCGATCAAATATCATCTGCGGGCGGCCAGATAGGAGAGGTGGGAAGTGAATACTCTTCCCTGAGTCGTGAGGTCACCCGACGAAATTCCTTTTCTCCGGGTTGGAGTCGAAACTCCATAATCCCAGGCGGTTAATCAAATGAAGTTTTAGGATACTACCCAAATTCAGTGTTGTTCGTCAAGGGGTCAATTTCGAGTGTTGGCCGAGACAAATCGTAAGTTGTTGTATGTCAGCATCTTGGCGAACGAGTGTGGTTAGAAAAAATGGGATATTTTGTGCTCGACTTCGTCATTTTTCAGTTCGACGCTGGCCGGATGATTCGTCGTGTTTCTTGTGACAGTTTGTCTCTGTTCTGAGGTGTTGCCTTTCGCTCGGGCGGACGGATCAATACTCGTCGTTTTTGTGTGAGTTCGGAGAGTGATCGTTCGCTGGCTTGCTTCGATGTTTTTTGGAACCGGAGGTTGGAATCGCATAGACAAAACCCACAAAACCTCAGTGTCAGGGGGGCTTGTGGGTTTTGTGTACGCATTTTCTACCTTCCAGTGGAAAAACGACCTTCCGAAAATGCCAGCCGAACTCCCAAAACACGTACACAAAAAACACAAAAATCAGGGCGAGGTATTTTT
>CAYYUU010001439.1:0-1667 GCA_964474955.1 uncultured Alcaligenaceae bacterium
GCTTCAAGACGCCAATCTCGTCTCGGTTTGCCGAACTCATCGTGATGGCATAACTACCTGGAATGTCGTGGCCACAGATACCCCCGCGAGCCGTCGTGATCCCCACTAATTGCCCTTGCTAATCGATGAGCAGGCCGCCACTCCCACCGACACCCAGACGCATATCGGTCTGGAGCAGCAACTCGGCTGGTCGCATCACCCGAATATTTCGATTACGAGGAATCCAACGACGGACGTTACTGATGAGACCGCGAGCCACGGTGGCTTGACCGTCGCGAAAGCCACCGCCAAATGGGAACGTCAAGGCCATCACGCACGTTCCGCGTTTGATCGTCTCGGATTTGCCCAAGGCCAGAGGCCGAAGTTTGTTGTTCCAGTCGATGAGTTTCAAAACGGCCAGGTCCGACCGAGGGTCGGCGGCGAGGATGTTGGCATAACTCCCGCCCTGTTCGCCAAGACGGACGTAAATTTTTCGAGCATTTTCGACGACATGGTAACACGTCAGAATCAACCCCTTGGGGTCGATTACGACTCCCGTGCCGAACGCCTCCGGGACGTTGTCGGGATCCGCCAGGTCGAGTTTCTGGATGATTTGCTCTTGTTTCTTCCGAGTAACGCCCGCTTTGGTCAAAAAGTCTTTGACGCTCGTGCGGTCGTACCCCCCCAACTTTCCCGGAGATTGCCGTTGGTAAGGGGCACCAAAACGTTGGTACGCGTCGGAACGCGAAACGTGGATGCAAACCAAACTCGGCTCGATCTTCTCGACGAGTTCTTGGAATCGTTTCTGCAAAGCCAACGCCCCGTTCAACACAGGATCTTCTTCGGCGTGGCAGACGCCGACTCCCATCCCCCACAGCAGGAGCAACACACTTACAGTTCGACCCATACCCTTGTTCCCTCTTGGGAGGCGTGTTTCGAAAGGAAGCAACGAGAGTCCCTTCAAACGTTCTTGTTTTTTTACCCATCTGGCGGGTCTTTTTCCACTGCCCACAAAAAATCCCCTGACGAAAAGCCAGGGGATTGGGAAAGTTACCTGTGTGCGTTGCGGGCTCGCGAAGCGTTAGCTTGAAGCAGTTTGCTTCTTTGATTCCTTCTCTTTCTCCTTTTCCTTCTCCTTCTTCGATTCCTTCTCTTTCTTGGTGGCTCGCGTCTTCGTCTCGGAGTTCGTTGTCTCTTCGTTTTCCTCGACCGCTTCTTCGGGCTCTTCGTCGACTACGGCCAACATGCCACGAGCTTCGAGAATCTTGCTGCGGATTTCTTCGAGCATGTCCGGATTTTCGTTCAAGAACTCGATACTCTGTTCTTTCCCCTGTCCGAGTTTCGTGCTCCCGTAATAGTAGAACGAGCCGCTCTTTCGAATGATCGAGTTCGTCGTTCCTGGAATCTTCTCTTTTTCCCCCAGGCCGATGATGTCCCCAACGATGTTGGCCCCCATGTCATACATGAGGTCGAACTCGGCGATCCGGAATGGCGGGGCGACCTTATTCTTGACGATCTTGACTTTCACGGAACTACCCGAAACCTCGCCGGCCTTGTTCTTGACCGTCCCGATCCGCCGAATGTCCATCCGCACCGAAGCATAAAACTTCAAGGCTTGCCCACCCGACGTCGTCTCCGGGCTGCCGAACTTGACGCCGATCTTCGTCCGGATTTGGTTGATGAAGCCC
>CAYYUU010001440.1:0-1666 GCA_964474955.1 uncultured Alcaligenaceae bacterium
GGGCTCAAGTGTTCCTCCGTCAGCCCATTTCCACCCAACCCAAGCCCGGTCAAATTTTTCAAGCCAGGCCAAGCCGCCAAGACATCGACGCCGCCGTCTTCCAACTCATCCATGGCGAGGTCGAGCCAGCGCAAATTCGTGAGGTAGGGAGATTTGGTCAGGTGCTCGACGCCGCGCGTTCCGATTTTCTCCCCGAAGAAGCGGATCGCCCGAAGACCGTTGGCATTCGGAGACGCCGCGATGACGCGACCCAATTCTTCTCCGGGCGGACCATTGGGGCGATGCTTGTTCGTGCAATGATCCAATTCGAGATACCGAACTCGCGAGAACGTAGGTTGGTTGACGATTTCTTGCAGAACGGGAAGGACGTTTGGCATTTTCCGGCCAGCAAGGTCTGCCAGTCTTATGTGGCGAATGGGGGCTTGGCCGATGAGTTCTGCGTCCTGCTCGTTGAACTTGCAATTGTCGATCTCGAAAATGGCGGGAAGTCCCCGGTCAAAGGCAATGGTTCTTTGCTTCGGCACTGAGGCTTTCCGGTTTAGCATTGCTGGAAGTCCCCATTCAAAGGTGACGTTCCATTGCTCCGATTCATAACCGATCCATTCCGTTTTGTGTTCGTTCAACAGCTCAAACTCACGACCGAGAAGAGCCAACCATCGAGAGCTGTTCTCTGGCAAGTGAAATTGTTCGATCTGGATGCGGATGAATTCTGCGCGAGCGGCGTCTCCGTTTTCTTCGAGCCAATCGGCGTAGACCAGGCGCGGCGTATCGTCGTCGGGGTTGTCGAGAATGGCTTGGTATAGGGCGTCGTGATCAGGCATGGTGTGATTCCGGTTGAGTTGCGTTTTTTCGTCGGGTAGGGCAAGGAGTGAAGCGACAAAGGTCCATCCAAATGCGAGACACTCAAGTTGTCAGTCCAACTGGCCCCTCACACAATACAATAAAGTAGAGAAACGAAAGATCACATTGCCATTGTCAACCTATATTGTCAGGAAGGAAGAAGAACATGAGCAACTCGTTCGGTGCCCAAGATACCCTCACGATCGGCGACAAGAGTTGCACGATATATAAATTGTCGGCAGTCGAAAAAATTCACCCGCAAGCGGCGAAGTTGCCCTTTGCGTTGAAGATTCTGTTGGAAAACTTGCTCCGTCATGAAGACGGAAATGTCGTCACGAAAGAAGACATCGAAGCTCTCGCGAAGTGGGACGCGAAGGCCAAGCCGAGTCAAGAAATTGCGTTCACTCCATCTCGCGTGCTGCTCCAGGACTTCACCGGAGTTCCGGCCATCGTTGACCTCGCGGCCATGCGCGACGCGATGAAGACGCTCGGCGGCGAGGCGTCGAAAATTAATCCGCTGCAGCCGGTGGAACTTGTGATCGATCACTCCGTTCAGGTCGATCAGTTCGGTGCGGCCACTGCTCTCGCGGCTAATAGCGAGATCGAATACGCGCGGAACCGTGAGCGATACATGTTCTTGCGTTGGGGGCAAAATGCGTTCGATAACTTCCGCGTGGTTCCGCCCGAAACGGGAATCGTCCATCAAGTCAATCTCGAACACCTCGCTCGCGTCGTGTTCCGAAACGATGCGACCAACACGCTCTATCCTGATACGCTCGTGGGGACGGATTCGCACACGACGATGATCAACGGCGTCGGCGTTCTG
>CAYYUU010001441.1:0-1662 GCA_964474955.1 uncultured Alcaligenaceae bacterium
GTTGGAGAATGAACTCGGCTAGGTCGCCGAATAAACGTCGGAAGCTCGGAGTGTCTCCGCGGTCCTGTTCGTTGAGGCCCGACCCTCGACGATCAAGGAACGAAACCGCAAAACCCGCTTCGGCCATTTTCTGACTCGACGCTTCGTACCAACCCGAATGGCTCTGGATGCCGTGTAGACAGATGACACGTCCCCGCATCGGCGACTGCGGCAGATACGACCGGTACTTCCATTTGTACCCGTCGGACGATTCGAACTCTTTGATCTCCGCTGATGGGGGCTGTGATCGATTATCCAAGGATTGGCTCCTTCCGATTTGTCACTCGTTCAAGAGCCTGCGAATCGATCGTGATTCCGATCCCGGGGCCGGCAAGCGCCTTGGCTTTTCCGGCCCAACCAAAGGTGATGTCCTGCTCGGCAAGGGCTTCTTTGACGAGGTGCTTGTCGTAAGAACCTTCCAAATACCGAATGTCTGCAACGCTGCAAGCAAAGTGCCGACCGGCAGCCGAAAGAATCGCCGTCTCCCCAACCTGGCACCCGAGTTGATAACCGAGTCCGCGTTGCTTTGCGAATTGTGCGAGTTGCAATGACGGAAGAAAGCCGCCGCACTTCGAGAGGCGGATGTTGAATAGGTCGCACGTTTGTTGGTCGACGGCACGCTCGGCATCGACGAGGGTGCACAACGATTCGTCGTGCATGATCGGAACGTTGACGTGCTTTCGGACTTCGACGAGACCGCCAACATGTTCGTGAGCGACGGGCTGTTCGACGGACGTGATTCCGAAAGGCGTGAGTTCCTGAATCTTCGAAATCGTCTGGTCGATCGACCATGCTTCGTTGGCGTCGACTCGCAAATCGACTTTGCTTCCGAGTCGACTCCGAAGTATTCCGAGTCGTTTGGGATCGTCCATTCCTTCGATGCCAACTTTCACCTTCATCTGCCGAAAACCAAAGATTCGATATTTCCAACCGGCGAAGCGGAGTTTCATTCCCTTCGTCGAAGTGATCGCGCCGCTGTATTGTACCTGTGATTTCGGAGAGTACAGATCACCCGCGACGAGTTCGGTGGCCTTCGAAAGCGATTCGCCGAAGTGTTTTCCAAAGGCATCCAGGATGGCCAGTTCCAGAGCACATCGTGCGGCGTTCCCCTGGCAGTCGCGGTCGTCCGAGGGCACGGGCGAAAGCCGCAACCGCTGAGCAAGTTGGAGGGCCTGCTCAAACGAATTGCAGTCTTCGAGTTGGGACGAGACGTCGCTTTTCTTGAGGTGAGCCAGTGCCGAATCGGCGGTTTCGCCCGTCACGTATTCGCGTGGCACGCCCTCGCCGTAGCCTTCGGTGCCGTCGTCTAGCACGCAACGAACAACGACATTTTCCGTCGAAGTTCGTTCGTGAGAGGCGTGTTTGATGGGTTTTCGAAGTGGGATCAGGACCTTGAAGGCGGTCAGTTCGACGATACGCATGCGGGCCTCAATATCAAATTCGTGCGAGTGCCCTTCGTGCTGCCCGGTTGGTTCTCTTACACCAACCCGAAGCGTAAACGAGGATCGGAGCGAAGCGGGAACTACTGTCTTGAGGCGCTTTGAGGTTCGGCTGGTTTGACACCAACCCGAAGCGCAAGCGAGGATCTGAGCGAAGCGGGAAAATCGCTTCAGGCCGGTGTAT
>CAYYUU010001442.1:0-1661 GCA_964474955.1 uncultured Alcaligenaceae bacterium
AGCGAAAAGTCAGGTGATCCTCTCGATTTTGTAAGAAGTGTTTGCGAGGTCGGCTTCTCTTCCACAAGCCTGAAGCGCGAACAAAGGAGCTTTGTTCGCGCTTCAGGCTTGTGACAGACGCCGCGGCTGTTCCGCAACTCAGTTTCCGAAAATTGTGGCAGACATCCTCCCCTCCTCGGCAGTATACTTGTAAGGAAATGCGGAGGATCCTGAATGACTTCTCGGATGCAAGCCAACACCCTGTTGCACCATTTGCGTGACTTTGCCGATCGACAAAGCGCCACACACGGTTCCGATAGCGACCTTTTGGTCCGCTTTACGGACAATCGGGACGAGTCCGCCTTCCGTGCGTTGGTGATTCGCCACGGACCGATGGTGCGCGGTGTGTGTCATCGCGTGCTTGGCGAACACCACGCCGTCGATGATGTGTTCCAGGCAACGTTCTTGGTCTTGATTCGGCGAGCCGATTCGATTCGCCAAAAAGAATTGTTGGCCAACTGGCTCTACGGAGTTGCCTATCGGCTCGCGAGTCGGGCCAAGGTCGATTCGGCCATCCGCCGCAACCGCGAGAGTAAATCCCAGACGCGCGACACGAGCGAACCCCTCGACGAACTCACGTCGCAAGAAATCTCCGCCGTCCTCGACGAAGAACTCAGTCGGCTGTCCGAGGGGCTGCGTGCCGCGTTTCTCCTTTGTTACGTCGAAGGTCTGACACGCGACCAGGCTGCTCAGGAACTCGGCTTGTCCGTCCGCACCCTCCACCGCCGACTCGAACGAAGCAAAGAACTTCTCCGCGCTCGCTTGCAAAGCCGAGGCGTGACCCTTTCCGGAGGAGTCCTGGCTGGATTCCTGGCCGAAGAATCTGCGCGGTCTTCGTTTGCCAGTTCGCTCCTCGGTCCACTCGTCGAAGCCGCAACCTTGACCGACCCCGTGCTCTGGTCTTCCGTTGAGGGACTCTCCGAAGGAGCCATCACCATGGCCAAGCGTGTTTCGTGGACAGCAGCGATTCCGAAAGTTATCGCGACGGCAGCGCTCTTTTTGATGTTGATTGGCGGGACGGTCGCTGCCGCTGTCGGAATTCACCGCGTCACAAAAAGGCCCAACATCACGCCCAAACTCGCTCCTGTCCCAAAACAAAGTCTCCCGCTCACGCAACCCGACCACGTTTATCCGCCCGAGTCACTCCCCCCGCGTTTCGTCGTGAGCCTGGTTCCGACGTATCCGGACAAAGATAAAAAGACACTCCCGCCGATCCAAGTGACAAAAACTTGGGGCGAGCTTCGCAAGCAGAACCTGCTGACCATCAAAGGTACAAAAGGAAAAGCCAAATACAAAGTGCGGCTGGGCATCGAAACAAACAAGACAGGGGCCAGCAGTGGATTGTTGGTGTATGCCCTCTTCGAGAACCAGAACTCGCTCTACTCGGACGTTCGTGACGAAGGTGGTGGCCTTGACCTTGGACCGTTGGCGATCCACCTCGTTCGTATCGGAACCCCAAGAAAGAAGGAAGTTCTCATTCTCCGAGAGCAAAAAGAGTGGCTTATCCCGAAACAGTGGACGAAGGCCAACCGAGTCCTCTTCGTGAACTCGGTTCACATGCCCCGCCTCGGAAAATACCGCGGCGATGTGCGGTACGAACATATGCCGTTCGCTAGGGCTGT
>CAYYUU010001443.1:0-1655 GCA_964474955.1 uncultured Alcaligenaceae bacterium
CTGGTCAAGAAGGTTTCGGGAGTTGCGAGCTACCGCCAACAGTTTCGGAAAGTATTTGGCGGAATGATCACGGCGAAGCGCATCGCAAAGGCGATTGCGAGTTTTGAGCGAACGATTATATCGAGGGATACTCCTTTTGATCGATATTTGCGAGGTGACAAGAAAGCTCTATCACCGACGGCTCTGCGAGGAATGCGTCTGTTTTATGGCGAGGCGCGTTGTTTCGTCTGTCACAAGGGGCCGAACTTGACCGACGACAAGTTTCATAATGTCGGCGTGTTGGACGGAAAGAAGTTCTCGGATATCGGTCGGCAAAAAGTGACCGGGAAAAAGACAGAGCAGGGGAAGTTCAAAACTCCGACCTTGCGAGAGGTCGCAAGCACTGCTCCGTATATGCATAATGGTCGGTTCAAGACACTGAAAGCTCTGGTCCAGCATTATAACTTTGGTGGCGTCACTGACGAGCCAAACGTCAATCGCGATGAACAATTGCAAGTGTTATATCTGAGTGAACAACAAGTGGATGATTTGGTTGTGTTTCTCAAGGACGGCTTGAGTACGCCACGGATGGGTGAGAAACAGATCGGAAAATGACCCAACCACTGGAGAATTCCATGCGACTATCGAACATTGTTTTGGTGTTCTGTGTATTCCTGAGTTTGTGTGCTTCGGAAGTTCTCGGGCAAGAGAAAATCAGACGGTATCTTTATGTTTCGTCGCGGGACGGAGCTGGTGGTCGCGGGGGGAAAGGGATATACGTCTATGATATTGATAACGGGCATAAGTTGGTAAAGTTTATCTCGATGGCCAAACTCGGTGGGACGCGAGGAATGTGTGCGTGTGCCAAAACAGATAAATTGTGGATCAGCCATAACAATAACAAACTTCTGTGCATGGACATCAAGTCGGAAAAGGTAGCTTGGGAAAAAGAATACACCAAAGAAGAAGGTGGTTGTGACCGCGTTGGTGTGACGCCCGACGGGAGCAAAGTCTATGTTCCGAGCGGTTGGTGGAGCAGCAATAAATATGTCAAGGTCGTGGATGGGAACACTGGGAAACTCCTCAAGAAGATAGAAGTAGCTCCGCGCGGTGGGCTTCACAATCTCATCGTGAGCTACGACGGGAAACGGGTTTTCGTTGGCTCAACGAGGTTTGATCATCTTACGGTTATTGACACCAAGACGGACAAAATCATCCGTCGCGTCGGGCCGATCATTGGCGTGATCCAGCCATTTACGATTAACGGCTCGCGAACATTGGCATACATCAACTCGCATCTCTATCGAAAGGGGTATGGGCCGGGATTCGAAATCGGTGACATCAACACGGGCAAGATTCTGCATATCGTCAAGGTGCCGGGTCTGGAGAAACGCAAGATTCGGTGTCATGGAGTTGGTTTGACTCCCGACGAGAAAGAGGTGTGGGTTGTGGACCAAGGGCACAAGGAGTTGCACATTTTCGACAACACGGTCATGCCGCCGAAGTTCAAGAAGACGATTCCCATGGCGGCGCGAGTGCATGGTTGGATTTGTTTCAGTCGTGATGGGAAATATGCGTGGTGCGACACCGGCGAAGTGTTTGACGTGGCGACCAAAAAACGCGTGGCGCAACTGACCGACCAAAAAGGCATGCCTGTGATGAGCAGCAAGTTCGTC
>CAYYUU010001444.1:0-1652 GCA_964474955.1 uncultured Alcaligenaceae bacterium
CACACCGGGATTGCAAAATGCCAAGCAATAAACGGGCCGGACAAAGCTGGATTTTTGCGCTTTTTGTGTACGCTTTTTGACACTTTCGGGAGCATTATCGAAAGGTCGTTTTCCAGCGGAAGGTAGAAAATGCGCACACAAAAAACACAAAAATCAGATGTTGGGGATTTTTGTGTTTTTTGTGTACTGAATTTCCCGTCCTCGACTCGAATTTAGGAGTTCGTCACCGCCATCGGTTGGCAACTTCTGCATTGACTGGCCTGTTGGATTGTCGATCAGAGAGTCATCGTTAGAACGATCAACAGAAAAGGCCCACAGGTGATCGGATACCTGTGGGCCTTTACATTTTGTTTGCAGAGCGGAGCGACTAACTCTGCGATTCTATCTACCAACTCCAGCTATAGTAGTTATGGACTAAATCTTCCGAGCTGTTATAACCCGCGAGTGTTTCCCACCCGGCGTCGACCGAGGTATACATCCCGTTCTGGTAAACGTAGCGACGGTGGAATTTGAAGATGTCTCGATCGCCATCACTATTGGAGTACAGAGTGTAACCGTATAACTGGTCGTTGCCGTAGTCCTGGGTGTACACCCCGTAGTACCCACCATAACCACCATGAAGGGCATCGGCTCCGTCGCCGCCGGTGATGGTATCCGTTCCGCCTTCGCCGAAGAGATAATCATTGCCGTTGTCGCCGTTGATCCTGTCGTCGTGGTTCCCGCCATAAATCCAGTCGCTGTCGTTCCCACCACTGATGTAGTCGTCTTGGTCACCTCCATATAACCAGTCACCACCGTTCCCGCCGTAGAGTGAATCTTGACCCCCATGCCCTCTGAGTGTGTCGTTGCCGTCGTAACTACTGATCCAGTTATTTCGGCTATTGCCTTCGACCAAATCCGAATGTTGTGAACCATTCACGTACTCGATGCCGGTCGTGCTACTCAAGGTCAACACCACGGCACCACTGGCCACGGTTTGCGTCTGGGTACTGTCAAGATCTAGCTGGATGCCACGATCCAAAGAGTAGAAATTCAGTCGATCGTAGTTATCTACATTACTCGCTTCGATAACTTGATCGTGTCCAAGATTCGTCACGGATCGGTTGTCAAAGAGGTATTGATCACTGCCGGAGCCACCTTCGAGGGTATCATCTCCACCAAGTCCCTGGAGTTGGTCTCCGCCGCCATATGTCCAAATCCGGTTATCCAGGTGATTTCCGGTAACCTTATCGCCGTGGTCGGTGCCCTTGACGTCTTCGATTTCCGACGTTCCGACATTCAAGGTCAGCGTAAATGTGCTGTACCACGACCAGCCATTGTGGATAGTCTGGTTCGATGCGTTCGAAAGGTCGATTCGGATTCCATAGTCCAAGGCTGAGAAATCCATCGTATCGCGACCTTGGCCGTTATACTCCGTGACGGTGTCTGTGCCGAGCGAAGAACTCTGGGCGTTGTCGAAGACGTAGGTGTCGTCGTCCATGCCGCCTTTGAGAGTGTCGTTACCCGCGCCGCCCTCAAGGGTGTCGTCGCCGTAGCTACCGAGCAAGGAATCATTACCCGCTTCGCCGACCAAGGTATCATCGCCGTAGCTACCGGAGAGGGTATCGTTCCCACCACGACCGACGAGTTCATCGTCCCCACTTCGTCCGCTG
>CAYYUU010001445.1:0-1649 GCA_964474955.1 uncultured Alcaligenaceae bacterium
GGGACGTGTTGTTGGACACACTCTTCTTCCAACTCGGGAAAACGCACCAGGTAGTCTTGGGCCGAAACCGTGTGTCCTTGCTGTTGGAGATAGTAGGCATCGATTTGAATGAGTTCGCGGAGAAGCTCGGCCCGATTCTCGGGCATCTCACAAAGGTAGACTTCGATGCGTGGCCTGTTCCCGACTTGCCACTTCCTTTCGAATCGGTCACAAACGGCATCGAGTTGTTGTTGGCGAGCGAGGCTGTCATTTTCGGGGACCGGAGGGTTACTCATGCGACACCTTTCTTCTCCCAAATCCCACGAATCAGTTCGAGCTTGCGTTCGACCGTTCGCGGCGAGCCCGGAAGTTTTTCGGCAATTTCTTTATTCGTGTATCCTTCCATTTTCCACATCGCGATGCGACGCAGATCGTCGTCACCGAGCAGGTCGAGTAATCGCTGACACTCTTCGGTAACCTCTGCGACGAAGTCCGGACTCGGTTCCTCGCCGTGAGCGTGTTCGAGTTCGAAGGCTTCATCGAGCCCGTCGGGCGTGGCACTTCCGCCGCGTTTGAGCCGTTGTTGGTCTCGCTTGAGGTTGAGGACCTTGCGAGCCGTGATGGTCACGAGCAAGCTCCACAAATTCGTGCGGTCGGCCATCTGGGGAAACCGCCCCTGCTCGATCCCTCGACAGAAACTGTCGAACGCGCTCAAAGCCAGGTCTTCTTCGTCGGCGACTCGTCGCGGAAAGTCCTGCAACTTCACGCGGGCAAGACCCACGAGGCGCTGGAAGTACTTCTCCCAAAGCTGTTGGGCCGCCTTTTGATCGCCATCGGGCAAGAGTTGAATCCAGTGCGTGACGGATCCTTCTGCTGGCATGGGACTTCCCTTTGCAATTCGGAGGCGATGATTGCCGTTTCGTGGAGGGGCAAAGTAGATGATAGCCATCGTACAGTATCGCAGGCGGCTCTGCACGACTTTGTCGAACCCCGTAAGAAACATTTCGAGGACCTATCGCTCCCTGAGGGGGATAACCAAACGAACAGAAAGTCCGCTCAAGAAAATCCGGTGGAACAAGAATTTCTCGCTCGCCCACCATCTTGCAAAAAAGCGAACGCCATGACTCATTTTCATTGAACAACTTGTATCTGCTCTGTCGGAAAACGAAGGGCCTTGGCGGGTTCCGAAGCCAATCAGTTATAGCCCTTGTGAAGTCACAAAGCACCTCGCCCGAATCGACAACCACGATACGTTTTCGACAGGAGAGCCACAATGAGCACGCTCCCACTTAGCATGCTTTTGATAACCGACAGCCACATCTCTGGTGATTTGATGAATCCAAATAGGTCGAGACTTGTCGCCGTCAGCGCACTCGGTGCCATCGTTCAAAAACCCGAGAATGACCGAACAGCAAGATATTACAACCCGTTCACGTTTCGGGAGGAGACGGATCGGGAATTGTGGGCGTCGTTAGGCAACTGGGATTTGTGATTGTCAGCTTCAGCATCGCCGCTGACTCAGTCGTACTATGCTAGACCGAAAAGAAGCGAACGTTTCGGCGGGTTGGTGTTGTTGTGCTGAAAAAGAACTCGAAATCCCCGTGTTTTGTACGAGGTTGGGGATTTTTGTGTTTTTTGTGTGCGCATTTTCTACCTTCCACTGGAAAAAC
>CAYYUU010001446.1:0-1649 GCA_964474955.1 uncultured Alcaligenaceae bacterium
CAGTATTTGCGAGTGAACCAGGAATGTCGGGTGGGGCCGTCGGCGGGATATTTTCGGGATACGTAGAAGTCGACGACTCCGATGTGCCCACCTGGTTTGAGGAGTTTGTAGGCGTGATCGATGGCCACGAACCAGTTCGGGATCATCGTCAGAGAATACGAGAACGTTACCAAATCGACCGGTGCCTCGGGGGGTTCGAACGTCGTGACGTCGGCCTCTTGAGTGACTACGTTCGTCCAACCGCGTTCGGTGATCCGTTTTTGGGCGACGCCAAGGAGTGATCCAGAAAGGTCCACGACGTAAACCTTTTGGAATTGATTCATCCTTGGGGCGAGCGCCTCCAAGTTGTAACCCGTTCCCCCTCCCATGTCGAGCAACACATCACCTTCGTTGACGGGCAGCGATTGATACATCTCCTCCCGCCCCTGGAGCAGCCGCTTGCGAAAGTCGTCGTAGGCGTCCGCTTGGTCGCCGTAAAAACTTTCGAGCCGTTCTTGGTGCGTCGTTCCTTTGATCGGGGAAAGAACGATGTGGTACAGAACTTTGAGATCTTTGGTAAGGGCCATGTGGAAGGAATAGAATATAGGAAATAGGAAATAGATTCGAAAAGCAACTTTTCGAACAAATCAGCGATTCTTACGCCTTCATCAAATCAGCGATATAGAAGCTGCCGTATGTGTGGACTCGGTCTTTCTCGTGCAGTTCGCTCGCGAGTTCCGGATGGTACTGCAAGATGTCGCCGAGGTTGCGTTGTTGACCGCCAACTCGGACCGGAATTGGATCGACGAAATCGACCTTCAGTCCGCCGCTACGCCACAAGATGCGAGTGTTGGGTGCGGCCTTGTCCACCAGCGCTTGCCACTGCTGGTGCAAGATCGGCTGGTTCTTGGTCGTGCTGAGCCAGTCCATGTGGTCGAGCAGAACGAACCGCGAAATGTCTCCCGTCGAGTTATTGAGGAAGTCAAGAATCGAAGACGTCTGGACGGTCACGCGGTCGACGAGTCCGCCCTTCAAACGATCGAAGTTTTCCTTCTTGAGGTATTCGGGGCAACAATTGATGTCGTAACTTCCCTGGAGGTAGACCCGCCAGAAGTAGTTGTCGTGGATCGGCAACTTGGTGAACACGGCTTCGATGCAATCCTCAACGAACTTGGCCACGCCGCCGGGGTAGTTCTTCTCGATTTGCTTTCGTTGGGCCCGGGGAACGCCGAGGAATGCCAACGTGGTGTCACGGTTCATGGCCCACCGGATGAACTTCTTCCAAAACTTCGGATAGAGTTTTTCGTGATAGAGCGAATGTTGTTGCTCGAGTGACTTTGCGGCCAACAATTCGTTGACCGAATCCCTAACCTTGGCGACCTTGTCGATGTAGCCGTTGATGACCCAAGCGAATACGCCCGACGTGCCGTGGAAGTAGAACGACGGACGGCGGCCACGACCGGAGAAATACTTGATCCGTTTGTCCCAATATTTTCGAGACCGGGGCGAAAGGGCTTCGCGAAGGCTACGCTGGTAAACGTTCGCGTAGTTGGGGAGTTGGCCTTTGCCGAACATGCCGAAGAACGTATCGAAATCCAAGTTCCGCAACCCGGCGATTTTCAATTCCAACAAGGCGTTCTGGCGTGGGTTCATGTCCACGGCGAAGATGT
>CAYYUU010001447.1:0-1645 GCA_964474955.1 uncultured Alcaligenaceae bacterium
GTGACTGCGACGTCCTGCCCGATGGCCGAGCGACCTTGCTCGACAACGACCATTGTTCCGTCGTCCAGATATCCCACTCCCTGGCCGGGTTGATCGCCTTGCTTGATGATTTTGAGTTGTAGGGTTTCCCCTGGTAGCGCGACGAGCTTCAACGAGTTCGCCAGTTCGTTCAGGTTGATGACCTCGACGCCCTGTAGTTGGGCGATTTTGTTCAAGTTGAAGTCGTTCGTGACGACTCGACCCCCAAGGAATTTGGCGAGCACAACTAACCGTTCATCGACCTTCTGGACGTTGCGAAGTTCCTGGATGTTGGCCTCATGCATCTCCAGATCGATTTTTGTGTTCGCCTGGAGTTTTTTCAGAATGTCGAGACCGCGACGACCGCGATTTCGTTTCATTTTGTCGGAACTGTCGGCGATGCTCTGGAGTTCCTGCAGGACGAATCGGGGGAGGATCAACTTGGTGTCGATGATCCCTGTTTCACAAATATCGGCAATCCGCCCGTCGATAATTACGCTCGTATCCAACACGAGCGGACGTCCTCCTTTGATTTGCTTGGAAAATTCGACATAAGGGATAATGAACCGAAATTCGTCCTTCGTTTGCAGCAACAACGAAACCGCGACGTAGCAAGCGACGAGTGTCACGACGAGTCCCAACGAAGTCGTCAAAGCGCTTTTGATTTGCGCGTTGACTTGCTCGCTCGGATTGGGGTGCCAGGGTATGATCGCTTGTTGGACGGCTGGTTCCAGCGCCATCCAGAACAATCGACCCAACAAGAACCCAATCAACAATCCAAAGAAGACCGCCGATATCGTCGTGATTTGTTTGTTCTTCGTTAAAAGGTCGAGCCCGATCGTGGCGATCCCTATGAGGATGATTGTGAGGAAGAACACAATACCGGCCACAAAAGCATCCGCTGGAAGCAGACTAAACCCCGTGGAAGCCAGTCCCAGGATCATGGCCATGAAGGCACCGCGTAAGACCAAAAGTAAAATGGCACCGGAGCGAGGAGCGGCAATAAATTGGTGTTCTTTGTTGGCCATCTATCTACGCATCCGGGTAAGAACCCGGACACCCCCCTAGGTTGGTTAAGACCTGACCCCGCTACGGAAAATAATGGTTCCTTGCGGGTGCATAAAATTGACGAAAGGTAATTCTAAACGGGTGTAAACGGCTGGAACAACTTTACGTATTCTTCTTGGGCGTAGCGATCCGTCATCCCCGCAATGTAATCACACACGGTACGCTCGACAGTCGTTTCCCTGGCCCGGCAGGCGTATCGATCCGGCAACAAGTCCGGGGCCGTACAAAATGATTTAAACAAACTTTTCAGTACTAGACGACCCTTATTCGCCATGCGCAACACACGGTGATGCCGATAAACTCGAAAATACAAGAATTCTTCGAGTTCTCCCGTGAAATCGAGCAGTTCTTTGCTCGCCGTGACCAACGTACTTTCGGTATTGCGCACGTCCTCAAGCGATTGAATCTGGGCCTCTGCCAAACGCTGTTTCGTCGACGTCAACAGGTCCGTCACCAACCAGTCGATCAAGGCACGCAAGACCGCTGGCTGAAATTGCAATGGTTTCAAATCCCCATGACGCGCCCGGACGGTCTCGACGGCCAATTGCCACGCCTTCAC
>CAYYUU010001448.1:0-1627 GCA_964474955.1 uncultured Alcaligenaceae bacterium
CGTGTCGGTCAGCGCCAGTTTGATCTCGGCTTGTCCTTTGTAGAACATGTTGTGGCTCTTGGGCTGGTACAGACTTATTTTCTTGATTTGCAGATTGATCACGAAATCGACCTCGAGATCTTTTCCAATTTCGTAGTCCGTTTTCAGCCGCCAATCTTGGTGGTGGTCAGCCATGTAATTCCGGATTTTATAGTATGGAAGAATCTTCACCTTCTGGCTGTTGTTTTTGAATCGTTCGGTGAGCACTTTCTCGAGTTGTTGGGCCAATTCTTGATCGATGTTAAAGAGCGAGTGGTTAGGGCTGCCATTGGCCCAAGACGCTAGGATGGCGACTTTGGGTTCTTTTTTCTTCTCCGTAAAGTTTGTTCCCGAAAGGGGAGGCGCGGGGGTCTCGGGGATCGCAAAAAACGCGATCGTCTGGAGCGGATTACACCCGAGCGTCGCGGCCCCCAAGAACAACAGCAGTCCAGCAATTTGCCAGCGACAATCCTTCGGTGTCTTTGCGTTCATGGCTTCTCCTCCGTGAGAAGTCCCGACTCGAAGGGATTCTCAAGAGTAATTCATTCGGATCACAATCACAATCACCCATCGAATCATCATCAAAACGACGAACCCGACCAGCAGCCGACAGAACGTCAATTCCATCGACTTGATGCCGAACGGTCGTCCCCGATGAACGCTAATCACGGCCCACGGAATGTAGACCAGACACACCAACGCGAGCATCGTCCCAACGAAGTTCGCCCGGCACGAGTTTACCAGGTCGCCTTCCATGAGAAGCGCAAAGCTCGTCGTCATTCCACACGACGGACACGGTAGCCCGCCTTCGACGACTCTTCCCGTCGTCACCTTGAACGTGCAAGGTTTCAGACCCATTTGCGTGTGGGTCCCTTCGATCCGAGCCGTGCCGTCCGCGTTGTACGGTTTTAGCCAAATGGCGATTCCGAAGATGACGACGAGAAACACAACAATCACGATCAACGCAACTCGCACAAAAAAGTGCAACTTGCCATCGCTTCCGAACTCGAGGTCGTCGTCGAAAGTTTCCTCGGCGCGTTCAACCGGTTCTTTTGTTGATGAAAGTGGGGGGACGATAGCCATATCCTCACACGAAATCAAGAGGAACTCAAAGACGAGAATGAAGAAAGGATTATCCGGATTTGCCGGGAATCACTCGGAACGCAAAATTCAGTAAGTTTCGGTTTTCAAAACGAGGGTGTTGCAATCTTTCTGTTCCCCGTTTTCCCTCAGCCACACCATTCGCCAGTGAACACTTCGACGGCTGGCCCGGTCATGTAGACATGATTGTCGGCTTCGGACCACTCCAATCGAAGATCTCCGCCGGGCAAATGGGCAACGATCTCCCTTTTCGTTCGGCCCGTCAAGACGCCTGCGACGGCCACAGCACAAGCACCCGTCCCACAAGCCAGCGTCTCGCCCGATCCGCGTTCCCAAACTCGCAGCGTAACTTCGGTGGAGGAATCGACTCTTACGAATTCCACGTTAATGCGATTCGGAAAGACCTCGGCCACTTCGACCTTCGGACCAACTCCCAGGACGAGTTCGTCTGTGATCGCATCCACAAACGTGATGCAGTGGGGATTGCCCATCGAAACGCAAGTGACGC
>CAYYUU010001449.1:0-1626 GCA_964474955.1 uncultured Alcaligenaceae bacterium
AGTTGCTCCAACAAATAGAAACATGATTGGAAAAGTAGTAGGCACACTCCGTGTACCGTAACCAGGAATAGGTACACTCGGAACGCAAAATTTATTTCTGTACGTTTTGTTGTTTGTTTTTTGGCCGAAGGCCAAACTCATCGTAGCTTTTTGCCCGATGACCTGCCGGAGGACGAAAGGCCAGACAACACTCCTGGGGCGTTGCCCCAGGTATGGGCTTTAACCCGCAACTTGGTGCATATGCACATCTTGTTGCGGGAACGGAATGGTGAAGCCTTTTTCGTCGAACCCCGTTTTGATCTTTTCCAACAAGTCCCATCTCGTAGGCCAGTAGTCCTCCGACTTCACCCACGGACGCACCAAGAAATTGACACTACTATCACCCAACTCGCCGACTACGACGACCGGTTCGGGATCTTTCAGAACTCGTTCATCAGACGTGACAACTTCCATCAAATACTCTTTGACGTCTTTGAGATTGTCGTTGTATCCACATCCAATGACTAAATCGATGCGGCGGGTTGGATGTGCGGAAAAGTTGATGATGGTTCCTGCCGTGATCTGACTATTCGGAACAACAATTTGGCGATTATCCGGAGTCGTCAGTACAGATTGAAACATCTGAATGGCGGTAATTGTCCCCGCCGTGCCACCAGCTTCGACATAGTCGCCGAGTTTAAAATGGCGGAAGAAGATGATCATGAAACCTGACGCGATGTTCGCAAGCGAACCCTGTAACGCTAGGCCGATCGCGATACCTCCCGCCGCGACTCCGGCGGCCAACGATGTTGGGTCGAGTCCCAATCGAACGAGGGCCGCGATAATCACCAAAATCATTATCGCGATGTACGCCAAGTTGCGAGTGAACACCGCCAACGTTTCGTCCATGTTGGCTTTTTCGGTGGCCCTTCGTATCATCCCACTAATCCAAAGGGCGATCCACCGACCGATGAAGAAGATTAGAAGGGCCAAGACAAGATTGATGCCAAACTGAATGGCGTATTGAATCAAGTCTTGGACTTGAAGTGAGCCAAGGAGTGAGAATCCCTCGCTGAGTTTCTCCGTAGCCTTGTTTTTCACAGGGTCATCTTGAGCAAAGAGAATTGCCATCAGGTTATCTCCTCAATACAGAGTGTCAAGAAAATGCAGAAACAACAATTGATATCTCGAGCGATCGAGGATTAGGGCAGCTTTGCTGTGACGTCTTCGATGTCTTGCTTTTTCTGTTTGTCTAAAGGAAGCCGCGAGAGCTTTCGCCTTGTCGCAAAATTAAAGCGTTCCATATCTACCATCCGAACTCGACGATTATGTTGCGTGTGGTAATAGAGGACCTTGTTCTTGGTGTCCCAAGCCGAAGTCCAGATTGTGGAACTACGCATACCTTTCGTTTTCTCTTTCCCAGTACCTTCAGCTGCTCCGAGAGGAACGTTGAAGTTGTCCAGAATTCGGAAGAGTTCGTACATCGTCTCTGGGCCGTCTTTCGTCTTGCGAGCCGTTTGAGTGAACGCCACGGCGCGGACGAATCGAGACGGTGGAGTGAAGTCACCCGGCAAACCGATAATGCCGCAACCGCCACCGAGGGGCTTGAAGTTTAGTTGGTCAATCTTCTTAGCGGGAATCGCGACG
>CAYYUU010001450.1:0-180 GCA_964474955.1 uncultured Alcaligenaceae bacterium
AGGCACACAGCGATGATGGCACACCATTGTAGTTCGAGTGTGCCATCGTCGCTTCGCTGTTCGTGGGATCATCAACCGCAGTTGTGGTCTGAAGAAGGCCGAGAGTTTGTGGACACGGCTGATCTTGGATTTGAATCGTGGAACCGAAGCGATTCGCTGGATGATCGACCAAATCCGACA
>CAYYUU010001450.1:190-1622 GCA_964474955.1 uncultured Alcaligenaceae bacterium
CGGTACCAGCCATAATCCGACGGATCTAAGCCCGATTCCGAGCTATTTTTGCCGCGGAACTTGGCTACTCGAAACGGAAGAACCCCTCCATCCCAGTAGCTTGTCGACGGTTCGAACAGATAGCGGATGATAACTGGCGCGTGCCTTCGCGTAGATTTTCAACGCTCGCTTCTTCCCTTCTCTGGTTTTTGCCAGTTCGCCATAGATTTCTCGCAAATACCATCGTCGACCCATCGACAATAAAAATTGCTCGGCTCGGGGATATGCGGGTTCGTAATCATTCCGAATGGCCACCTTCAACCAGTTCATCAAGACGAGCGAGTTGCCGACGTTCGTGAAGCCAAATGTTTTATCGAGTTGTTTCAGCTTCCCTTTTCCAACGTCGTCGGGGAGCGTTTGTATGAAATGCAACCACTCTTGCGGGTTCCACTTCCTATCATCCTGGAGTTGGTTCAGTTCGATCTGTCCCTGGAGCCATAGTTTTTGTTGTTTCTCTACGTTTCCAAATGCTGTCGCCTTGAGTTTCGGTGCGGACTTCGGCAATTTCGATTGGTAAACCCACTGCTCGACGGGTACGCGCGACGCAAGGTTGGGAGCCATCTTCATGAGTTTCGCGTCCAGAAAATCCACGAACTCACGAGTGCTAATACTGCGGAAAGCAAAGTGGTCGAAGTAACTTTTGAGAAAGGCATCAAACTTCTTGCGTCCGAATACTTTTTCGAGATGGGTTAAAAAAAGAGCCCCTTTCTCGTACGGAATATCAGTGAACACTTCTCGGGGATGCCTTCCCGTGAGATCTGTGTATAAGATCCGGTCCCGAGGTTTAAGGGTCGTGAGAGAAAGATCCAGGTCCCGCCGACCCAATACCCCGTTCATCATGGCTCGCTCGCGACCGAATATATCTTCGAGAATACGGCGTTCGAGATATACAGTGAATCCTTCGTTAAGCCACAAATCTCGCCAGGTCGCATTCGAGACCAAATTCCCAGACCATGAGTGGGCCATCTCATGGGCGACTAACGCAAGCAGACTTTTATCACCAGCCAGGATGGTCGGGGTAACAAAATTCAGGCGAGGATTTTCCATCCCACCCGAAGGGAAACTCGGGGGCAACACCAAGATGTCATAGCGATCCCATCGGTACTTTCCGAAGCGGCGTTCGACAGCATCGAGCATCTTCTCGGTCAGAGCAAACTCGCGAGCAGACTTCTTGATCACTGGTGGCTCGGCATACACACCGCACCGCTCCCCAAGCGACGCAAACCTCAGGTCACCCACAGCCAAAGCAATGAGGTACGATGGAATCTTCTGCCGCATGACACACTTGTAGACTCCACTTGGTGATTTTTTCTGCGCATTGGATGCACTCATAACCGCTATCAACCCTTTTGGAACACGCACAGTCGCTTTGTAGGTCACGCGGACACCTGGT
>CAYYUU010001451.1:0-1608 GCA_964474955.1 uncultured Alcaligenaceae bacterium
TAACGAACATATCCATCCATGACCGTCACTTCTGATTGTTACAGATAGGTCACTTTTGTTTTAGGCACAGGCCGTGCCAAAAAACCATCTTTATCTTCTTCTTGTCCACAAGTTGTTATTTCACAATAGCTTACGTTTTCTTCGTTATTTTCTGCGGCTTGGGGGACAGGCAGCCAATTGTACAATTCTACAAGGAATGTGTAACATTTACGCACCAGGACGGGATTGCGGATCAATTTGGTGAAGCAAAATGGAACAACCTGGTGAAATTTGCATCAGTTCCAGGCCAGAGAGCTTCGTGTTTCCCAATAATCCGCGGGTGATTCCGCGAATTGGTTGAATTTCTGTGCTTCCTCGTGGTGTAATGAGACGGAAAAAGCTGCCAAATTGGCATGCAAGTGTGCGATTTGGGCTGCTCCGCTCAAAACTACGTCAATCCAGGGCTGTCTCAAAGCCGCAACAAGTGCTATCGCATCGATGCCAACATTTGCACGAGTCGCGATTTGCTCCAGAGTGTTGCGTTTTTCCGAGAACTCAGGCGCTTCATTTCGCGCAGTCAGCCGCCCATTGGCAAGGGCCTCCTTGACGATAACACCCATTCCGGAGTTATGGGCTGTTTGGAGAATCTGTCCAACGGAAGGTTCCAGGATGTTCCATGTAGCCTGGACGCAATCGAACAAGCGGCTGTCGTCGATCTTCACTTCAAGGGCTTTGGCGAGCGTTTCGCCTTGTTGCGGTCCGCTGAGAGAAAGTCCGATCTTCAATCCGCGCTCTTTCTTCAATCTTGCCAACTCCCCGAGAACTTCGGAATTCTCCAGAACTCCGCTTTCTAGCGTGGCCGAATGAATCTGGTAGAGGTCGAGATAATCGCCGAGCAAATCGAATGTCTCGGCGAGCTGTCTTTGGAGCACCGGGAGAGTGTGGTCCTTGACTTCGTGTTTCTCGGCCTCGACTTGCCAGTTGGCGGTATAGGTGTATCCCCACTTGGATCCGATGGTCACGGAGTTGGGCGGGATGTTCCGAGATTTGCGCCAACTCGCCAGAAATGCCTCGGCCCGACCGTAAGATCTCGCGGCGTCAAAGTAACGGATGCCTGCTTTCCACGCCGCGTCGAGAACTTCGTGCGTGTGGGCTTCCATTGCGGAGACATCCTTCGAAGTTAGATCTTCGGAATGGCCCAAGTTGATGTAGCCGGGACGACCAAGGGCCGCGAGCCCGAGCCCCATGCGAGAAACGGTCAGACCTGTGTCGCCGAGTTGGGTTGTTTGCATTGGTGTTGACCAATCTTTTGTGCCAGGGGTGCTCCACCGAATATACTTTAGGTATCGGAGTTTTTTCCTGGCGGATAGCCGGGGTTCGAAGAACCCATTTTTCATCTAGACGGAGTTGCTTTATGTTACTCGCGTAGACGCTGCGTTGGACCGAAGAGCAGGTTGCGTCTTTCGCCGAAGAAACGTAAACCTGGAAGGCTGATCACGAAAAAGTCAAGTTCTGTTGGCTTGTGGAGAATTTCGTTGATCTTGGGCTCACTGTCTTGTCTCTAATTTCTCGTGCCGACGAACACCTCCATGAAGCGGCTTTCGATGGTGAAGACGTCGATCCTTTGCT
>CAYYUU010001452.1:0-1603 GCA_964474955.1 uncultured Alcaligenaceae bacterium
TGCCGGTTGAGCGAAACACCACGAGGGAACCCAGACAACGCGGGTCTGTGAGCCTTCCATGATCCAGGTCATGAAGTAAACGCAGCCTTTTTTTCTTTTCACATCGTTCGGCACCAACAAATCCAATTGAGCGTCACATCGAAATAATCCCACGCCCTCGGCCGACGTCAACTAAGCACTTCTTGTATGAATTTTTCCGCCGTGTCGGCAAACCTCCGATTGCAACTTGCCACATGCCCTCGCCTTCTGTGATCAGGTGTCTACTAATCGTACGGGGACAATTTGGAGACGTTCTATCGAGTGTTTACACGTCTCTCGGGAAAAAAACAACGAGACCGAGTCCGACCCTGTGCACAAGCGAGGATTTATGACGCACCAGAAAACACAGTTAGTTTGGTTCAAGCGGGACTTGCGAGTCCAAGACCACGCACCACTCCTGGAGGCCGCCAAGCGCGGGCCTTGCGTATGTCTTTATGTCTACGAAGCCGAGGTATACACAGCGGAGGACTTCGACTCGGCCCACATGGTATTCCTCAACGAGTCTTTGAAAGAGCTGGCCTCGTCTCTGAAAGAACTTGGCGGGCGTCTGACGTTTCGGATTGGCGACATCCCGCAAGTCTTCTCGGAGCTTTACGACGAGTGTCCTTTCGAAGCCATTTGGAGCCATGAAGAAACGGGAAATGACATCACCTTTCGTCGCGACAAACGAGTCGCAGCGTGGGCCAAAGAAAAGGGCATCGCGTTTCACGAGTTACCCCAGAACGGCGTCGTACGTGGACTCAAGAATCGTGACGGTTGGTCTCGTTTGTGGCAACAACGAATGAACAAAGCGACTGTTCCGGTGCCCGAGCACGTGGTTCCAGTGAACGGACTCAACCACAGCCGTCGTCGGTCGTTGCGAGAACTCGGGCTCCCCGAAAGTACAAAGACCGACGTCCAACAAGGAGGCGAATCGCTCGCCCACCAAACTCTCGAGTCGTTCCTTGCGGACCGCGGCGTCAACTACCGCGCGGACATGTCGAGTCCGCTAACGGGCGAAAGCGGCTGCAGTCGGTTGAGCACCTATCTGGCCTGGGGCAACATCACCATCAAGCAGGTTTATCATGCCGTCACGACCTGGTCGCAAGAACTCAAGGACATGCGAAAGGCCAAGCAAGAAATCGACAAACGGTGGCTCCCTTCGTTGTCGTCGTACCAGGGACGACTCCGCTGGCACTGTCACTTCATGCAGAAATTCGAGGACGAACCTCGCATCGAATTCGAGAACATCAACCGAGCTTACGATGGACTTCGCGAGAACGATTTCAACGAAGAATACTTTCAACGATGGTGTGAGGGTCGCACGGGTTATCCGTTCGTCGACGCGTGCATGCGAGCCTTACACCAAACGGGCTGGACGAATTTTCGGATGCGTGCGATGCTCGTTTCGTTCGCGTCGTACCATCTGTGGCTCCACTGGCGTCGTCCGGCGTTATACCTGGCCCAACAATTCCTCGACTTCGAACCGGGCATCCACTTCAGCCAATACCAAAAGCAATCGGGTGAGACGGGCATCAACACCGTCCACAACTACACGCCCACAACAAAGCCACGGACCACGCCC
>CAYYUU010001453.1:0-1602 GCA_964474955.1 uncultured Alcaligenaceae bacterium
CACCGGGGAAAGACACCTTACGCTTCACGCTGTGGTTCACTCGCGTTCCGAACGTTGTGGTCGCGAAATCGACCTTGAAATCGCTTCCTCGCCAGGGCTCAATGCCTCTAACGCCTCTCACCAAGGGCGGGCCTCGTCGATGGCAAACGGTCATCAAGACGAGAGCCACTATCGGAAAGAACGACGGACCATTCGCTGTCGACGTACTCCAGCGACCGGCCAACAACCCATGGGCGTGTCGGGTCCGGTTGAGCGGGTTGGATTTTTATCCCGAAGGAAAACGAGCTGCGATTTGCACATGGGACGGTGACGTCTGGTTAGTAACCGGCGTTGATCAACCCGAGGAAGGTTTAACTTGGCAACGTATCGCCTCAGGGATGTTCCAGCCACTTGGATTAAAAATTGTCGATAACCAAATCTACGTTTGCTGCCGTGACCAGATAGTTGTTCTTCATGACCTTAACGGCGATGGAGAAACCGACTTCTATCAAAATTTCAATAATGATCACCAGGTCACTGATCACTTCCATGAGTTTGCGATGGGACTGCAAACGGACAAGGAAGGTAATTTCTATTATGCTCGTGGTGCGAGGCACGCCTTGAAAGCCCTCGTCCCACATCACGGAACGCTCCTCAAAGTGAGCAAAGATGGCTCCAAGACTACTATTCTGGCCCGCGGTTTCCGTGCACCGAATGGTGTGTGCTTGAACCCAGACGGAACCTTCTTCGTGACCGATCAAGAGGGCCACTTCACCCCGAAAAACCGAATCAACTGGGTCCAAGGTAAAGGTGGCTTTTTCGGAAACACTTGGGGCTATCACGACTTGGAAGACACATCCGACGAAGCGATGAAACAACCCTTGTGTTGGTTAGATCAAGTCGCGGATCGCTCACCCGCCCAACTCATGTGGATTCGCAGCAAGAAGTGGGGTCCGCTTAACGGTTCGTTGCTGAACCTCTCATATGGATATGGCCAAGCCTTCCTCGTCCCACACGAGAAAATCAAGGATGGGATGCAAGGTGGTGTTTGCCCGTTGCCGATTCCACGTTTCCCCACGGGCGTCATGCGTGCTCGTTTTCATCCGACAAACCACGAGCTATATATGTGTGGCATGTTCGCGTGGGCCGGGAATCAGCAACAACCAGGCGGGTTATACCGTCTTCGATACACTGGCAAACCGGTCTATCTCCCGCTCAAGTTGGATGCCAAAAAAGGCGGCCTAACGATCGCATTCAGTGGAAAACTCGATCCTGAATATTCGGCGAAGACTTCCAACTATGTGATCAAAACATGGCACATCCGCCGCGCTCAAAACTATGGTTCACCTCGGCTGAATGAACAGTTCTTGAAAGTGAAGTCGGCCAAACTCCTCAAGGACGGAAAAACAGTTGTGTTGGAAATCCCTAACATCCAACCAACTCGCTGCATGGAAATTCGATACGTCATAAAAGGAGCCGACGGCAGGATTACCCGCAACAAAATCCAAAATACAATCCATGAATTGAAGGACTAACGTAGAGTTTTGTTTTGTTAGGAGTAGGCACACTCCGTGTGCCGTGACCAGAAACAGTAGGCACACTCCGTGTGCCGTAACCGAAGTA
>CAYYUU010001454.1:0-1594 GCA_964474955.1 uncultured Alcaligenaceae bacterium
TCTTCGGCACGGTGTTTCCGTTCCAACTGAGCCATTGAGGATCAACTGTCGGGAGCGAATGTGGGGTGCCGAAAATCTCGCGGACGAGATGGCTCATTTGTTCTTGCTCGGACGCAATCAAATTGCGGCGTTCGTTGAGGCCGAGTGTTGTGCTTTCCTGTAAATTGAACTCGAACAACGAAATGACAGTCCCGCCGATCATCTTCGTTTCCACATGCAAGTTCTCAAATCGCAACAGCCTCCGAAGAATGCGGGTAACGTAGTCGGTGGATTGCAAAGACCTCGCCTTCTCTTTATTGGGATGGTTGGGGAGAACAGCATAGGCTTCCACGACCTCCAAATGCGCGGTCTGGACCTTCGCTGCAGCTTCATCAATGGCTTCTCTTGAAGCTGCTCCGTGGTGAAATGCTTCGAGGAGGGATATGTTCGCCTGAGCCCAGTCGGGGAAACAGTCCCAATATCTCCGACACCATGCACACGCCAGAAGTTGCAGTTTACGCCGTCCGCTCTTACGGCGGTGGACTTGGTGTTGTTTGCAGAGATGTTGCAGCATCGGAATTGGGTTACCTGCCCGACGCCATTTCTCTTCATCCATTCGTTGGTTCTCCTCGAAAGCTCAGTTCCATAGAGTGATTATAAACCAGCGACAGTTGCTTTTCGCTCCGCGAAAAGTTTTCGGTCTTCTCTGACTTTTCTCTGAGCAAAAAGCAACTTTCCAAAACGCGACCCTTGTTTCTCCGTTGGTCCATCGAAGAAAGGATTTTCCATGCCTCGTGCTTACTTCGCCCTGAGCGCGTTTGTCGTCCTGTGCGGTTTGTTGTTCTGGATGACTCCGCCGACATCGACGCAATTCATGAAGGCAAACAGTCGTCATGTCGTTTCCACTAACGAACAGGAATGCAATACGTTTTCAATCGTTGCGTATGACCCGGACCGAAAGGAATGGGGGGTTGGTGTGGCTTCGCGGGTCATGGCGGTCGGTGCGATTGTTCCGTTTGGCAAAGCCGGGGTTGGTGCGATTGCAACTCAATCGTATGCGAACAAAAGTTATGGCCCGAAGGGTCTCGCGTTGTTGGCCAAGGGAAAGTCACCGGAAGAAGTCATCAAGATTCTCACGAAGGCCGATAACCGGCGAGATTTTCGACAGATCGGGATGATCGATGCCAAGGGAAATGTCGCCAACTATACGGGTGCGAAGTGCGTCAAGTATGCCGGATCGAAGACGGGCAAGAACTACAGTTGTCAGGGGAATTTGTTGGCCGGAAAGAAAGTCATCGACGACATGGCCGCTGCGTTCGAGAAGAGCGAGGATCGGCTCGCGTTCCGGATCATGGCCGCGCTCCAAGCCGCCGAGGAAGCCGGTGGCGACAAGCGAGGCAAGCAGTCGGCGGCCATTTTGATCCTTCGCGAGAAAGGTGGATACGCGGGATACGACGACCGATACATCGACTTGCGAGTCGACGACCACAAGTCTCCCGTCCAGGAGTTGGAGCGAATCTTGAAGAAACGGTTTCGGCGGAAGTAACGTTGGCGCTGTTCGTCACAACATTCCGAAGACGAGAACTCGATCATGCCTGAAGTCATCACGTTCGGC
>CAYYUU010001455.1:0-1593 GCA_964474955.1 uncultured Alcaligenaceae bacterium
ATCCGCGAACAACAGCAATTCTATCTCTGAGCAGTACATCCGCCCCCACCCCTCAAGGGTCCTCGGATCCGAGTTGAATTCACACACTAGCCCGAACCCAATCCCGATGCCCATGATCGCCAATAGCGAATATCCCAAAGTCTTTGGGTTTCGTAAGCGAGTTCGCACCAGCGAGGGATCGAACACAAGGAGCCACGGCAACGCCGCCAACGCTTGGAGGGTGGTCAGCAGAACGCCGAGTAGCAGTAAAGAAGAAAGCGATGCTGTCATACGTGGAGATCCTCAGTCGCTCTTTTCAGATGTCGCGGGGTCGCAACCGCTTTGGTTGTTGTTGTCGTTGAGTGTCGTCTTTCGCTCCGGTAGCTTTCCGATGCTGGGCAGCAAAAGCCACCTGGTCTCAAAGTCCCTCGCTCGCGCTTCGGGTTGGTGTCTTCCACTCCGGCATTCAACTCCGAATCACGAAATCGTTAAATTCTTGAGTCGTGCTATTTTCGATATACGTGTCGGAGATCTTGTGTTCCATACGGGAACCGATGGCCTGGATGAATGCCGCAACTTCTTCTTCCTCTCCCTGCGCGACCATCTCGACCGTACTATCCGGGAGATTCCGGACGTACCCTTCGACGGCGTGGTTTCTCGAGATGGTCTGGGCTGTGGCACGGAATCCGACGCCCTGGACTTTTCCCGAAAAGATGACACGTTTACACACCATCATGACACGTCCAGTCCTTCTTGTTGTTTATTCGATTCGATGCTTCTACGCCCGAGCACTGTGAAAGGTTCGCGAGTTTGTCAGTGCTCATCACGATAATTCGGCGGAGTTCCCCAATTGAGTTTTTGCCGCAATGTGTCGTAGTAGTTACTACCATGGACCTTCACCAACTGGAACGTAACCGGGGCTTTCCGAATCGTTATTTGTTGCTCCTTGGCGATGGTGAGCGATTCTTGCCCATCCATTCCGATGCTGGCTTGCTCCGTACGACCGCTCATAGTGATAGTGTATGTGTGATCGGCAGAGTCAACAACGGGCCTGTGCGTCAAAGCATGAGGACACATCGGCGTGATCACGAACGCTGCGAGTTGCTGTCCCAGGATCGGCCCACCCGCGGACATCGAGTGCGCCGTGGATCCGATTGGGGTACTCACGAGTAAACCGTCGCCGCGATAGTGAGCAGCCGGGATTCCGTCGATCGCCAAATCTAGTTCGAGCATCGGAAATGGCGGCAGAGAATGAACCATCACTTCATTGAGTCCCAGGAACGTTTCGGAGTTGGCTTCCTGCGAAGGTCCATCTCGGCTTGTGATTTCGCATTCGTACATCAAGTGATGCGTTACGGTGTATTGACCTTCCGTGACCATAGGTAGGCATTCGACAAGCCGGTCGGGATCGAGATCCGCAAGGAATCCGAGCCGACCTAGATTAATCCCCAATACGGGTGTTTGGGAATAGCCCATCTGTCTGGCCGCACGAAGGATGGCTCCGTCTCCCCCCAAGACGAAAGCGACGTCGGCTTCGTGGTATGGACGGAGATCGGCCTGCTGCGCCATGTCTTCGAGCAAGATCGTGCAATGGTTCTCCAGGTGAGGGCGAAC
>CAYYUU010001456.1:0-1589 GCA_964474955.1 uncultured Alcaligenaceae bacterium
CCACTTCAGCAACGACTCGCCCACCCGGGAGGAAACTCGCCAGAAGCCCGATGCACTCGCCGGCGATGGATTCTCCGACGCAACGGATGAACAGAAACGCACTTCGCATGGTATGAGAACTCCGGGGGAAGTTGGAGCGGCACTGCCAACCAAAAGATGGCCGCAGAGCATCTCACGAAGGATACTATGTCACCCCCCGTCCTGCGCTTCTGTCTGCAGCCATCGTCAGAAATTGGAAAATTGCGATCTCTATTTTCCCCTCAGCACCTCAAGCCATTCGGCGGCCTCCTTGCCTTTTTTTTGCTCCTTCAGGGCCTGGAGTAAAATGCCCTGGGCCGTGTCGTTGACGACATCAATCTCGAGGGCTTCTTTCGCCCAACGTTCGGCCTTGGCGTAATTCTTGGCTTCCAGATGGAGTTTGGCGAGGTATTGGCGCGCCTGCAAGTCATCGGCGTTGAGCGGAGCGTACACTTCCAACACGTCCAGGAGCTTCTTGTCGTCGCCGGTTTGCCGATAACAACGAACGAGTTGAGTCAACCAGAATGGGCCGAATGGTTCCTTCTTGCGACCGAGTTCGTAGACCTCCGCGGCCTCGATGTATTTCTTCTTCTTGAAATACAAAGTCCCCAACGCCTTCGCGACTTTGAGGTTCGGAGCGTTCCGGTCCAAACCGTCTTCGAGCAATTTCTGGGCTTCCTCGACCTTCTTGTTTTCCAGCAACATCAACGCCTTCACGAACGAGCCGAGAGGATGATTTTCTTTTTGCTTTAACGCAGCTTCGCTCAGTTCCTTCGCCCGTTTCCGGTTGGCGAACGAAAGATACCGTTCGGCCAGCGCTGCGGTGACGTCCGGATCGTTCGGGGTCTTCTGGAATTTCGCCTGGAGTTCGTCGAACGTCGGTTCCTTTTTCGAAGGATCGATGCCGAGATCTTTGGCCACTTTTTTCAGGTACATCCGATAGCCTTTTTCGAAGTCGGACTTCTTGACCTTGCAGACTTGCTCGAGTGCCGGTCCGGTGTCCATCCCCTTGGCATACGCGTCAAGCATCCCTGCGATGGCTTCTTTGCCGTGCGTCTTGCGGAGGTAATCGACGTAGAGCTTGCTTTGCAAGTAGGCGAGATTCCATTCTTCGCCGTTGGCCGGACGGATGAAACCAAGGTGGATGTTGTCGAGATTCATGAGTTCGCCGCTCTGCAGCCGTTTCACGAGGACCTCCCGCCACACCGGAGGCATGGGGTTTTGCTCAGCGCGAACGGCGAGTCCTTCCGTGAACCAGTGAGGACATTGGAACTTCGTTTGGGCCAAGTTGAAAATGTGAACCATCTCGTGCCGGACGACGCGGTTCCAGTTGAACGGCTTGGAAACGACGCCGGACTTGTCGTTGGGCGAGACCATCGCGAACATTTTTCCGGTGCAGGCCCCGATCGTGTGCAAGTCGGGCAAGGCGATGACTCGACCGCTGAACATCTCGTGGTTGTTGAAAATCTCGATCAGGATCGGCCCTTTCGGGCGGTAGTTGAACTCCTTGGCGAATTCATCGTATATCTCTTCCAGATACTTTCCGATGACTCGGCCCAGAGTTCTGTCGT
>CAYYUU010001457.1:0-1588 GCA_964474955.1 uncultured Alcaligenaceae bacterium
GGGATTGTCTCGACTCGGGGAACAGAACACGGTTATTGATATCTGTCTTTTCCCGATCCGAGAATCGAGCTACCAACCAACAATACCGACATCAATCCATTTCGCGTTGCGAGTGTGCCGAATACGCCAAAACAAAAACTAAAGACAAGCGTCCTTTCGCAGACCGAAAGACGACACTTAAAAACAAAAACAAAAAACAGACAACGAGAAAGTTTTCGTTCGTGTCGTCACCCAAGAGAAACCAGGTTATTTCCCTTGTACCCTCATTCGGATGGGATCATGGTGTTTGGATAGATAGTAGAACGACTTCGTTTTGCTCTTCTCTCCCAGACAGAATTGAAACTCGATGCGGTATCCACCACGGGGCCACATAGGGCCTTTGAGTTTCAAGGCATGGACAACGGTCGAGACCGATTGGCCTGGCTTGAGGACTGTCGCCTTGGTGGGAGTCTGCACGCCCCTCGCTTCTGGATGCGGGTACACTTTTCCCTGGCAAATCAGGACCAGGCTTTCTCGCCAGAGGATGTTCTTTCCATCGTTGAGCAGTGCCGGAACTTTGACGGCTTTTTTCGAAGTGTTGCGCACGGTGATTTTGTATTCCCCGTCGCCATCGGGATTGCCGAAGCGGCGCTGGACCTTGGGCTTGACTTTCTCGACTTTGAACTCCACGCCCTCGCCGACGAGGAGGGCTGGCCGACCTGTCACGGCGCACGCGTATTTCGCTTTCGACTTCTTCCCAGCCCAGGCTTTGTCTTTCAGCTCAGCCCAAGGCGAAAGGAGCTTGCCCTTTTCCATCGTCCAACCTACTGGAATCTTGGCGAGGGCTTTGGCGATGTTGAGGTCCTTCACCGTCAGTTCCACGATCCTCGTGACGACGTCCATCTTGCGTGAGTTTTTCATCGAGACCAGGCACATCCGGCCCTGCGGAAAGACGGGTGGATTCATCTGCCGGATGCTGTAGAAGACCTGCAGTTTCTGTCCCTTTCTCAATTTCCCTCGGTACACCTTGTCGACCACGATTTGTAAACGCCCCGAGTAGATCGGAGGAATCGAACGAGAGACAGGTCCCTGCTGGACCGCCACCAGTTCGCCCGTGAACAAAGTCTCCGCTTTGCCCCACTGCTTGAACGCTTCGGCCGTCAAGACGGCGTTGTTGTCCTGGCCGAGTGTTGATTCCGCCCCGCCGAACAGTCCCGAGACGGCTGCGAGGCACATCACCATCCACATACATGTCGCTCTCATCGTACACCCCTTTGGAACCAAACAAGATAGATCTCGATACTCCTACGCTATGAGTTATGGCTTGGGTGGACAAAGGGCTCTGGTTTCGTGTCGGAGTTGGGAGAGTTGCTTTTCGCTCCGCGAAAAGTTCATTTTTCGGTCCCAACCCAAGCCCGAGCTACTCTCAGAAGTTCCCAATTGATGGCTCTGGCGAAATCCCAAATTCGAGACGGGGACCGGAAATTATCTACAAAAAACACAAAAATGTCATGTTGGGGATTTTTGTGTCTTTTGTGTGCGCATTTTCTACCTTCCACTGGAAAAACGACCTATCGAAAATGCGACCCGAACTCCCAAAACACGTACA
>CAYYUU010001458.1:0-1586 GCA_964474955.1 uncultured Alcaligenaceae bacterium
GTGATCGTTACCGACCAGATGAAGAAGGCTCGTGGCAAGGCCGCCAAGCGACGAAAGAAGGGCAAGAAAAACTTCCGCGGCAACCAAATCCGCGATCGGTTTGTGTCCTTCTTCGAGAGCGATAGCGGTTTCGACCCGACGAAGTATCAGGTCGGCATTCCGCAAGTGTTGTCGCTCATGAACGGACGACAGTTCAACCCGCAATACGCCGCGATGAAGTCGATGGCTGCGGCCAAGACGCCCGAAAAGGTCGTCGAGCACTTGTTCCTCTCGACTGTCTCTCGTCGTCCGACCGACGCCGAAAAGGCTAAATTGGCCAAGTTCCTCAAGAAGCATGGTTCGAACGTCCGCGATCTTCGCACGGCCTACACGGACATCGCCTGGGCGTTGATCCAGTCGAGTGAGTTTGCGACGAACCACTAAAATCGTGATTGCACTTCGCCTCGCTTCGTCCGGTTTGGAGCGGTGGACACCAACCCGAAGCGCAAGCGAGGATCTGAGCGCAGTTGGCTTTTGCTGCGTTAGCAGCGGAAAGCCAACGAAGCGAACAAAAAACATGTGCGAAGCGGGAAACTTGCTTCAGGCCTTCTCGGAATTGCTCGGAAACGCACAAACACAACGCCCCAAACAATAACGAATTACCTACCACCCATTCATGCAGGGTCGTGTCGAACTTCCTTAACAACACCCTGCGACTTTGGAGACCCTACTCATGCGTGACTTGATTCCTGGACTTGGACTGACTCGTCGCGACTTTGCGAAACTCTCTGCCGCAGGCGTTCTCGGCGCTGGCATGTCCGGATGGCTCGACATCCTGGCCACCCGAGCTGCCGAACAACAACAGCGAAATCACAAGGCCTGTATCCTTTTGTGGATGGACGGCGGTCCGAGCCACAAAGACACGTTTGACCTGAAACCCGGAACCCGACACGCTGGTGAGTTCCGCGAAATCAACACGAACGTTCCGGGCATCAAGATTAGTGAGCACCTCCCGAAAGTGGCTCAGGTCATGAACCACGGGGCCATCATCCGCAGCATGAGCACTGGCGAAGGCGCCCACGGTCGAGCCAAGCACTACCTGCACACCGGCTATCGCGAAGGCGTCGGCGGTTTGTCTTATCCGAGCATCGGCTCGATCACTTCCGCCGAAATCGGTGACGACACCAACCCGTTGCCGAACTATGTTTGCATCGGCAACACTCCGAACGGTTCCGGCGCTGGTTTCCTTGGCACGACTCACCAGCCGCTCGTCGTCCGCGATCCGGCACGAGGCGTCGAAAACCTCGCCGCCTACGTCGAGCGAAACCAAATGGACACCCGTCTTGGCCTCCTCGAAGAACTCGAATCCGGCTTCAACCGAACGTACCAAAGCGACGTCGGCAACGCCCACCGAACGACCTACGAGCGAGCCGTCTCGTTGATGCGAGACCGTGGTCGACAAGCGTTCGACATCACCCGCGAAACCGAGCAAACTCGCCGTCGATACGGCAGCAGCCGATTCGGCCAAAGCTGCTTGATGGCTCGCCGCCTGGTCGAAGCTGGCGTTTCGTTCGTCGAAGTCACTCTCGGTGGTTGGGACACGCACC
>CAYYUU010001459.1:0-1581 GCA_964474955.1 uncultured Alcaligenaceae bacterium
GAGGAAGCCACACGAGAATTAAATTTCGAACCTGCGGAACAGGGTGTGGGCCGATTGGGCCGGTCCGAAGAGGGGGGAGAGGAAACCTCCACAGCACCAAAAACTTGCACTGAGACAAATTCCGCACTGGGATGGAGTGATTTTGTATGACCGCGTTGACACCGGCCCAAGTCTTGTTCGCTGACCTGCTCGCCAAAGGAATCGAGTTGGAAACCAACGGAGACGGGATACGTTGGCGTCCGTCGTTTCTCCTCAACGCTAAAACGGTGGCCCGTATCCTCGAGCACAAGGTGGAAATCATCGCCTTGATTCAGCAAGGTTACTCACCGCCGAGGTGTCCGAAGTGTGAAAAAGTCCTCGATTCCAAAGCCCGTTGCACAGAATGCTGGGATCGAATTTGTGCGGATTGTGGGCAGTGGACAGGAACCGCGTTTGTGGCCCGTTGTTGGCCATGTAGCTTCCGATGGTGTCGAGGAAATGTTGCATTTTTTTAGAGATCCTTGAGTCACTCTGACGCACGAGAAGGCACGAGAAGGCAGGACCGGGCCAAGTTGGGAATGTCGAATTTCGCAAATGATTTAGGAAAAAACGGAGGGGCGTACCTCATGGGTGGAAAAGGAAGCGGAGCGTATTACCACTGGTGGCGACACCCGAAAAAAACGACCGTCGAAGAATGTCGAGCGTTGGGGACGAAAGACCTTCGGCAACTCGGATTACTGAAGGCCGATAGCGTGATTTCCAAGGTCATCAGCTGGGGATCGCCCGATACGAACTCACAGTCATCGATTTTGGTCAAGAGTGCCACGACTGTTCCGAATCCCTGCCTTTGTCTTGAGTACACGTTGAGCAAGACTGGAGAGAATGTGCGTTACACCATCGCCTTGAGCTCGACAAGACCGCCGTTTGGCGGTCATCGGTGGTGGCTGCATTGCCCTCTGATAGTCAGCGGTCGACGTTGTGATCGGCGTGGAACCAAGCTGTATCTTCCGCCGGGAGCAAGGTATTTTGGATGTCGTGAATGCTACTCTTTGACTTACCGAAGTTGTCAAGAATCTCACAAATACGACGCGTTCTTTGCCGAGATCGCACAAGGAATGGGATGCGATATCGAGACCGCAAAATTCGCTTTGGAAGCATACAAAGAACGATACCAGTAAGAGAGAGAAAGGAACGACACAATGGCTAAACCGTTTCGGAAGAAGACAACGATTTGGAAAATCGACGGCAAGAAAGTTGCGGCCAACACTCCGGGAGCGACGAAGGAAACCGTCGATTCACGCAAGTGGTACGGGTACGTTCCTCAACCGAACGGCGAGCGGAAGGCCGTTCCGCTTTGCACGGACAAACAGAAATCCCAACAGATACTTAACAAGATGTTGACGGATGTGGCCCTGAGCAAACATGGGATGAATGATTCGTTCCAACAGCACAAGAGCACACCCCTTCGCCAACATCTGGAAGCGTGGCAAGCGGACCTCTCGGCGAAGGGGCGCACGGACAAACACGCCAATCTCTCCACGTCACGCGTGCGGACAATTATTGAGGAATGCGATTGGGTGTGGTTGAGTGATTTGTCAGCGT
>CAYYUU010001460.1:0-1580 GCA_964474955.1 uncultured Alcaligenaceae bacterium
ATTCCATCAATCCGGGGACACGAACTCCGCCTTCCCAGAGCGAGCCCTTGAAGCCACGTAGACCACCGGTCGAACCTTCCGGTCCTTTCGCTCCGTTGTCGCCGCAGAAGATCACGATTGTGTTGTCGGCTATTCCGAGTTTTCGCAATTCACTCCGCAACTTTCCGACGGCTCGATCGAGCGCGGTGATTTCGCCGAGATAGTGTTGCATATTCGGGGACAATTTCTTGTATGGTTCGCGATCCTTGTCGGTCGCCCTATGCGGAACGTGTGGGGATCCGAAACAGACATACGCAAAGAATGGGTTCTTTCCTTTGGCCTTGCCTTGAATCCACTTGAGCGCCTCGTCCATGACCACCTCGGAGCTTTCGCCTTGAAACCTTTTCGGCTTGGCACCGTTGCGACTGAGAGAGGGATTTAGGTCGAAAAAGTTGTCGTGTGACACCCATGTGTCAAAACCACACGCTCCGGGATTGATGGAGGTTTTCGCTTTGACCGGGCCAAGGTGCCACTTACCGAAGTGGCCCGTCGCGTATCCTGCCCTTTTGAGGAGTTGGGCGAGAGTGAATTCTTGAGGACGAATCGAGAAGTTCGGATTGAAGCATCCGAAACGTGCAGGGTGTCGCCCGGTCATGATGCTTCCGCGAGTTGGCGAACAAACGGGATACGCCGCATAGAAATGGTTGAAGCGGAGGCCTTTGTTGGCCATGTCGTCGAGCGACGGCGTCTTGACGTTTGGATGTCCGTTGTAGGCAACGTCGCCCCAACCGAGGTCATCGGCGACGACAAGAACGATGTTGGGATATTGGGATTTCGCTTGTTGTGTGGCCCAGACGGGACCGTTGCAAAAGAGCACGAAGAGGATGGTGAGGGAGAATGTAGTTCGTATCATTGCTCGCCCTTTTTGGAGGAAAGAGATTTAGATGGTGGTGCCTTTTCCCCACCTATTTAACCAGTAGTTGCATCCATACGCCAAAGTCTTCATCGCATCGACCCCGCGAGCCCCGAAGAGGAGACGTATGGAAGGCAACGGGTGACTCGGTGGTCGAAGGGGTGTCGACCAATCGTGATGTCTCTGGCAAACTCTCCGATAGGGAGCCGAGAGTTCGCACGAAAATCACGTACGAGACCCCGACATTGGAATCTCGTCTACTGAACGGTCCGAAATTTTGCTCTTGTTCAATCATCCAAAGAAGTTAACCGAGACTTTCTGGAAGCCTTGGAACGCTTCCTGATGAGAGACCAGAAGGGAGAGTTGCCAGAAGTCTGCGTCCACCGAGACACCCGCAAGGATATGCGAATAGAGGAAGCTGCAAAGCGGCGAGTCTATCGCGATGCACTGCTGTTACATTAGAAGGGAGAGAAAAGGGTCAAGCAATATTTTTCTCAAACTCACAACACTTCCACTGAACTTAACCCATCATTTCGCTGAACAGCTCGTCTTTTCTTGCTGGCCAATCCATTCATTGCGTAGCCTGCAAAGAATAACTTCGAAAACCAACACACTACTCGGCGAGAGACCACAGCACCGAAAACTGAGTCCAGGGTAAGCTCACATAATTTTGCCCTTTGAAGAGCAT
>CAYYUU010001461.1:0-1572 GCA_964474955.1 uncultured Alcaligenaceae bacterium
TATTAAAGTCGATATGGCCCAGACTTTATTTGATCTCGCTCCCGGGCCGAAAGATATGTGGCTCGTCGAAGGGGCAAAACATAATCAGTCCCTCCAAACGGCTCCCGAAGAATACCGCCAAAGAGTGTTGGACTTTTTCGACACACACCTAGCGGAATCGAATGACCATCAAGCAACGAATAACGCAATGGATTCGCACAGGAATAATGGAACGCCAGTGACGGCGAAATAAGCATGATGCCTTCCAAGACGTACATCTTTGTGGTTGAGATCGATCATGTTGAAGTGGTTCTTGCGCAAGGTCGCGGGCAAAATCATTGCCCTCCCGATTCGACGGCAAATTCGAGCTTTTGAAGAAGCCACCAAGCGTCCGCAAGAGTTGCAAGAACAACTCTTACGTCATTTCCTCCATTATCATCGCGACACAGATTTTGGTCGCGACCATCACTTCTCGGAAATCCGCACTTTCGAAGACTATCGGAATAATTTACCCATCGCGGCCTATGATTATTTCGAACCCTACATGGCTCGGGTTCGTCGGGGCGAATTTTCGGCCCTCCTTGCGGATAAGAAGGTCCACATGTTCGCCCTCACAAGTGGGAGCACCGCCGCCAGGAAATACATTCCTGTGACGGATAGTTATCTGCAAAACTACAAACGCGGGTGGAACATTTGGGGGCTGAGAACGTACTGGGATCATCCGGGAGTGAAAATCCAGCCCATCGTCCAAATGTCCGGCGATTGGCAAGAGTTCCACACCGAAGCCGGAATTCCTTGCGGCAGCGTTACGGGTCTGACGGCGACGATGCAAAAGCGAATCATTCGCTGGCTCTACTGCGTTCCGAGTGGGCTCGGAAAAATCAAAGATCCCGAGGCCAAATATTACCTCGTCCTCCGATTGAGTATCCCCCGACGAGTCGGTCTCGTGATCGCGGCCAACCCTAGTACGCTCGTCAATTTGGCTCGGTTCGGCGATGAACATAAAGAGCTACTCTTGAAGGACATGCGAGACGGCACACTCACCACGGCCTTCGACATTCCCGGCGACATCCGACAAAGCGTGAGTCGCCGGCTGCGAAAGAAAAATCCCGAACGAGTTGACGAACTCGAAGACATCGTTTCGAGAACAGGAACTCTGTACCCTCGGGACTACTGGCCGACCGATTGTGTCATCGGCAACTGGACTGGTGGCAGTGTTGGTTGTTACCTCAGGCACTATCCAAAGTATTTTGGAGATACACCGGTTCGAGATGTTGGTCTGATCGCCAGCGAAGGACGCATGACGATTCCGATCGAGGACGGAACGTCGAGCGGAGTTCTCGACATCACCACGCAGTTCTTTGAATTCATACCCGAGGACGAAGTCAACAGTGCGAACCCGATCACCCTTCGTGCTCATGAATTGGAAGAAGGAGAGACGTATTACATTCTCCCAACGACGGCCTATGGTTTATATCGCTATCACATCTACGACGTGGTTCGATGTACTGGTTATTATAACAATACACCGCTCCTAGAATTCATGAGTAAGGGTGCCTACTTCTCGAACCTTACGGGCGAGAAGATATCGGA
>CAYYUU010001462.1:0-1566 GCA_964474955.1 uncultured Alcaligenaceae bacterium
AATCGATCGCCCGGGTCCTGGAGAGATTCCACCTCATTCGGCCAGGTTCGTCTTGTTCCTCGCTCCCCTCGAAGTCAGGATATGATGCTGGGTCGGGTTTCCGCCCGCGACACATCGTTGCTGTTTTGCAAGCAACAAACCAGCGCGAGCGAAAGGGAGAGTTTTGAAGTATGTCTATGTGAGGTATTGACGCCAGATCGGCTGAGAAAAGTGGTCAAGAAATTTTATTGAATTTGACGACTTCAAGCGTTGCCTCTCGCTGATTACGACGGAGAAGTCGAATATCGAAAAAACGGTTGGTTTGATCTTCCAGCCTGTTGTCCCGCCGAGCGTTCGCCGTTGCGTCTTCGTGTTTTCGGCAAGCCAAAACCGCGAGCGAAGGCTTTGGCTGGCCTTCACGAGTTTACGAGCCAGAAGCGCGAGCGAAGGATTTTCTTGTGCCTTAGCTCGGGCTTCTGGCTTGCATCAAAGGCAGCCAACGTCCAGAGCTGCACCCTCTGCTTTCTCCTCTCTTCTCGAAGTCTCGGCGAACCGCTATTATAGGAGGAAACAAATCAACGCTCGCAGGAGTGCTCCATGTCTGACCACAGCGAACGCAATCCCTACGCGCTACCCCAATATGGTGGAGATCGTTATGCACGCCGGGAACCACCTCGGCGCCACCCTCGGAAAGAAAATCGGCCCTTTCCGAAATGGCTCGCGTCCCATCTTCTGCGTGGAGATGAGGAGATCCTTTGGTCCACTGGTCCACGTCATACTCCGGCAATCGAGCCTTTCCTGACGCACTGGTTGTTCGTAGTCGTCGGCGTGATGTTGGCCGTCGGCACACTGTTTCTCGGTCGAATGCTCGTCCCGGGCTGGTCCAAGTTGCCGATGTGGGCGGGATTCACGGCCATCTTTCTCGTCTTCGGTTCGGTGTTTTTGGTGGGCGTCGCAAATGGATATTTTACGCGTCTGGTTGCGACCAACAAGCGAGTGTTCATCGTGCAAGGACAGGCAATTTGTCGGAGTTGGGGCCTGAACGCGTTGCCTCGTTCGCTCGTGCAATACCGCATCAACGAACACGGCGAGGAAGAACGCACCGTCGACGTAGATGCTCTCAGAACAATGCTCGATTCGCCAAGCGAGGGGTTTGCCGAGTCGAAGACGATTCTCTCGTTGGGAAAGCATTTGGACCGAGTCAAAGATGCGAGGGAAGGGAATAGGGAATAGAAAGAGTTGAGAGTTGAGGATTTGTTTTTGTTGGCCCAGAGCAGACGGATAAATTCGTGCAGCGTTTGTCTTTTGAGTAGAGACTCGCAGCGGCGTCCGAGCATGACAACCCCCACGATTCTGCAGGACCCGATGGCCCGAGGCCAAGCTCAATATTGCCTGGCGAAGCAGCCCAGGTCGGAAGATTCTCCTTCTCTTTTCCTTAGCAACTCCGCGTGTTCGGGTGAGACTTTTTCGGTCGCTCAACTCTCAAGTCCTAACTCTCAACTCACTCGGACCTCTTCCGTCTGTGGATTCAAACGCGGCTCTGGCTGCCGCAACGCAATTCGATTGATGACTTGCAAAAAGGCCAAC
>CAYYUU010001463.1:0-1565 GCA_964474955.1 uncultured Alcaligenaceae bacterium
TTTCGTGCGGCTTTTTTCAGCCCTCAGAGTGGTAGGAGTCTTTGTACAGGTAGAAAGTCTTGGTCGACAAAAGAGTTCTTTTGACTGCCAGTGCTGGAACGAAGCGGATGATTCGATTCTGTATGAGAATCGAACCCACGGCAGATTCTTCGGGAGAGAGCATGCTTTTCGCTGAGGATGGCGTGGAATCCGGCGGACTCACCACAATCGATCCCGCCTTGGTCTTGGTCGTAGAAGCTTGGCCGACTTTACCGGAAGCGATTCGGGCTGAGATTTTGGCAATGATCCGTGGAGCGAGGCCTCGACTCTGTTTTGGTTATCGACGTCTACAACACTCGCGCAGACGTAGGAAAGGCGAGCTTGAGGGCTCGCTAGCGGACCTTGTCACTTGAGCAGAGGGCGTAGGTTTTGCCGAAATTGTTGGGCGATTCACGAGCGGGCATTGCGGTCCTGGGTGGGTGCGGATAAGTTTAGCGGTAAAGGCGGACTGCGGAAGTTGAACTTGCAATGGTCACTCAGTTAGGAGGCCTAGCCAGGTGCTCCTTCAAGTGACCGATAATTCAGTTTGCTGTAAATGAAAAAGCCTGTCCGAGCAAGGCAAAACCATTCTCGGACAGGCTGCGAAAGAAGTGTTCTCGGACAATCCAGTGGACACGAATCACAGAATCAAGCGAATTCCCGAAAGGTCATGGAACTGTCTAGACCCATCGATAATAAATGCTCCAATAATCGACAGTTTGATCATACCCATTCCCCCAATCACCGAAGAACTCTTCATATGCGATCCATCGACTATTAATCCAGTAGTTATAATATCCGGATAGCCACCTGCCACTTACGTAGTAGTTGATGAAAGTGTCGTTCCCCGCATTCCCATAGAGGTGGTCACGAGTGTTGTCATTGCCACCATCCAGTCGGTCATTGTGATTTTCACCATACAACCAGTCGGACCCCGCATCCCCGTAGAGTGAGTCATTTCCGTCTCCGCCGAAGATCACGTCGTCATGATTCCCACCGCGTAATGTGTCGTGTCCGCTTTCTCCATAGAGACGATCGTTGTGATCGCCACCGTCAAGATAATCGTTACCGGTTTCCCCATACAGAGAGTCGAGTCCGGATTGCCCGTAGAGGTAGTCCGTGTAATCGCCTCCATACAGTGTGTCATTGTCGGCTCCGCCATAGAGGTAATCCGTTGAGCTTTGGCCGTCGAGACGATCGTTCCCACCTTCGCCATAGAGAGTATCATTTCCCGTGGAGCCAGCGATGCTGTCATCCTCACTCCCGCCGTACATCCGATCGTTCCCGGTGCCTCCTTGCATGGTATCGCTCCCACTGCCGCCGTAGAAGTAGACATACCCGCTCGCCAATCCATTGTGCTTCATCGTATCATCCCCACTTCCTCCATACATTGTGTCGGCTCCGTAGCCACCGTCAATGTAATCATTGCCATTGTCACCATAGTGCCAATCATCTCCCCATCCGCCAAGAAGGGTATCGGCACCAGACATAGCGAAGAGAGTGTCATTGCCAAAGCCGCCATCCAGGTAATCGGGGCCATTGAACCC
>CAYYUU010001464.1:0-1550 GCA_964474955.1 uncultured Alcaligenaceae bacterium
ACCAAGAAGCCCTTCAAACGGCCGTCTTGCATGCCGACGAGACAGGATGGCGAGTGAGTAGTGTCAGACGTGTCAGTCGAACGTATCCTGGGATGTCCTGCTTGCCCGACGTTGTCAGAGGAGGTGCGTTGTGTCGGACGAATCAGTTTCGCTCTGGATTGAGGGAATCAAGGAAGGAGATCAAGACGCCGCGAGAGAATTGTGGGATCGCTATTTTCAGCGGTTGGTCACTTTGGGGCGACGCGTCCTAAGATCGACTCCAAAGCGTGCTGCGGACGAAGAAGACGTGGCTTTGAGCGCATTCAAGAGTTTTTGTATGGCCGCAAAAAAAGAACGGTTCCCTAAACTCAATGATCGAGACGATTTGTGGAAACTGTTGATGACAATTACAGTCCGAAAAGCCTTTCGGACAACTCGCAAGGAGGGCAAGGTATCGTCTGACGAGCAGTCATTCATTCAAGATCAACTAGCTGCAGCGCAACCGAGCGAGGAATTCGTCCAACAGCTTGACGAAGAAATCGAACACCTCTTGGCTGGATTGAAGGACGGTAGCTTCCGCGACGTGGCCATCTTCAAACTCGAAGGATTCACCAACGCGGAAATTGCGGAAAAACTCGGGAAGTCGATTTCGTTTGTGGAAAGAAAACTCAAGATCTTACGCGAAGTATGGTCCAAGGATAACAGCTTATAGGCTCAGCTCAACAGGAACAGGTGACGCGATGCACGTTTCTTGGCCGTGTTGAGCGTTGGGACTCCTGAGGGAAACTTCCTTCTATTTCCGTTTCCATGGCTTGACAGTTTTGAAGAGCCAGACCAGATTGTCTTGATCCGAACTCATCCCAAGACATTCTCACTCAGCCAGGCAATATTTGTCACAAAGTCGAAGCAACAAGGAACGAATCGGCAAATCCACATTGGATTACCACCAATCTCTCTAGACAAATGCGCTTTCTTGCCTCATCACGTGTTGGACAACGAACTTCGAGTATCAGAACCTGCGCGCAGAAATTTGTTTGCACAAAGAGAGGGTCCTTGTTCGTGACTATCCAAGCCTGCAGGTTCCTGGCACTGGCCCAGCTCTTTTTCGACTAGGGCTGCGAACCTTGACCATGATTGCTCTCAAGTACCAGGAACGGAGTCGTGAAACCCAAGTGACAACGAACTCGGTGCGGTGTCTGAACAACACCTCCCGAACTTGCTTCGGTCTGATCGACCGGAGGCAGCAGAGTTCCGCAAATGCCCCGTTCCAGGCAGATTTGAGTGCGCTGAAGACAGCATCAACGAAACATCTCCGTACTAACCGACACCACCGTTGGAACCTTCAGAAGTCAACCGAGACTGGAAAACAACGCCTATACTTCCGCGGTTTGGCGGACCGCTGAAGTTCACAGTCAGGCATTTCTGATCTTTGCAGAACACAATTTAGACTCGAACGAGGCAGATCTTGGTTCCATTTTACCTGAGTTTCGTCGAAGAGCTTGTTGTCACAGACGGTCAAACGAGTCGAATCGATGAACGAAATGCCGGTGCACGCTCCGAAACAAAACGTC
>CAYYUU010001465.1:0-1546 GCA_964474955.1 uncultured Alcaligenaceae bacterium
GGATTTGGTGGAGGTCTTTCGCAACTTGGCTCAGCGGTTCGACGGAGCCTATAACATCGTGTACTTGAACGCCATGGGAGACATGGCGATCATGCGAGATCCGAAAGGTTTTCGTCCGTTATGTTTTGCGATGGATGGGCCATTGTTTGCGGCGGCGAGCGAAAGCGTCCCGCTCCAGAACCTTGGGTTTCGCGAAATCTGCTCACTCGAACCTGGCGAGATGATCGTAATTCAAGACAACCAGTTGCGGATCGAACGATATACGGAGCCACAGCCGAAGTCTCATTGTTTCTTCGAGTGGATTTACTTTGCGAACGTCGCAAGCACGCTCGACAGCCGAGGTGTGTATGTGACTCGGTCGGCACTTGGGAAACAACTCGCCCAACAAGAACGCGAACTCAATCGAGTGCCGCTCGACGAAAACACAATCGTCGTACCTGTGCCCGATACCGGAAAAGCCGCCGCCGACGCGATGGCCTTTGAATTGAAGTTACCATCGCTCGAAGGAATCATCCGAAATCGATATATCGGTCGTACGTTCATCGAAGGGCAGAACCGCGCCGACCGTGTCCGAATGAAATATACACCGCTTCGCGAAGTTCTTGAGGGCAAACGTGTCTTGCTCATCGAAGATACGGTCGTCCGAAGCACCACGTTGAAGTCTCTTCTCAAGCACATCCGAGAACGCGGCAAGGCGAAAGAGATCCATGTCCGGATCGCGTGTCCGCCAATCGTCGCTCCGTGTTTTTATGGGATCGACATGTCCACCATAGGTGAACTTTTCGCCCCCAAACACATGGCCGGAAACGTCCCTACCGTCGAGGAACAAGATAAGATGGCGAAGGCTTTGGGAGCCGACAGTTTGTTCTATCTTCCCAAAGCCGCCATCGCTCGCGGCATAGGACTCCCCGAAAGCGATCTTTGTCAAGGGTGTATCACCGGTGAGTATCCGACTCCGAAGGGAAGAGAACTGTATCAACTCGCCTTGCTCAACCGCAACGGTAAGGGTGGTAACAGAACGTATGAAGAGTCGAAGGTGAAGGGGTAGAACTCGCCGTTTCGTATTATCCACAGGCTTATTCACTTCGCATTGATTCGCTTATCGTTTTGGTATATGTGCGGCTCTGGTTTCCGGATTCAGGGAGGAACGGAGCTGCCATGTCACATCGACTTCTGCAATATCTGATCTTTGCATCTGCTTTTTGCTTGGCAGGATGTTTGCCTTACATCTCGCCTTCTTTGGAAGTCGTCCCGCAGATCAATTTAGCGGAAGAGGCGGACGAAGTGCATGCGTTCCGTGTGGATGGAACACAAACCCAGAAGCTTGGTGACATTCAAGATTCAACTGTCGCCTATTCCTTGAGTCGAATCTCCATTCTCAATCGCGCTGTCTTGTCTCAAACGCGGGCGAGTTTAGACCGTGGGATGTTTGTGATCGGAATCGCACTGAACTACCACATCCGATATCACCAAGGTTGCCACGTTCGACTCTATCGCCCTGGTTACGAACACGAAAAATTCAGATCATGGAAATTCAGAAAACAAC
>CAYYUU010001466.1:0-1546 GCA_964474955.1 uncultured Alcaligenaceae bacterium
ACGGGCGAGAAGATATCGGAATATCACGTCAACATGGCCATGAAAGACGTGCTCAAGGATCTGAACATGTCTATCACGGCCTATGCGTTGGCTCCTTGCTGGGATGATCAGCAACCGTATTACGGTTTGTTCATCGAGCGAGGTGATCTCATAGGCCGTGAGCAAGGTCTTCGTCTCGTGGAGGCGTTGGAACATCGCATGCACGACGTGAATGTCGAGTATGCCGCGAAACGAGAGAGCCTTCGACTTGGGCCGATCCGTTTGGAACTCATTCCCGATGGAGCGTGGGCACGTTGGGATCGCGAACGTCTCCAACGCAATGGCGGGACGCTCGAGCAATACAAGCATCCGTGTTTGATTTCGGACACGAAGTTTCGACAGAAGATTCAAGTTGAGGAAGAGTTAGTGGCGGTGTAGCGGAGTCGGGAAAAGTAGCAGGCGCACAGGGAATGCGAAATATATTGTTGTCCGAATCCGGACACTTATAAATTTCGTGTTCCTAGTATGCCTACTACTTTGGTCACGCCACCGCTCCACATGGCAGCGAGAATGTCTCAGCCACGGCTTGATTCGTAACTTTCCCTTGATGAATGTTGACGCCCTGGGCGAGCCCGGGATCGGCAGCGATCGCATCGCCGAATCCGAGCTTCGCGAGTTGCAACACGTACGGCAATGTGACATTCGTCAACGCATAGGTACTCGTGCGGGCAACGCCACCGGGCAAGTTTGTGACGCAACAGTGCAGCACGTCGTCGACCATATACGTCGGATTGGTGTGAGTCGTCGGGCGGGAAGTCTCGATGCAACCTCCCTGGTCGATCGAAACGTCGATGATGACTGACCGCGTTCCCATGAGCTTCAGGTCTTCGCGGCGCACGAGATGTGGAGCTTTAGCTCCCGGGATGAGGACAGCACCGATGACGAGATCCGCCTCGCGAATGCTGTCGAGAATGTTGTGCCGATTGCTGAAGAGAGTGCTCACGTTTGGCGGCATGATTTCGTCCAAGTAGCGAAGCCGATCGAGGTTAATGTCCATGATCGTGACGTTGGCCCCGAGTCCGGCGGCAACGCTCGCCGCGTTCGATCCCACGACGCCTCCGCCGAGGATCACGACCTTCGCGGGCAACACGCCGGGCACACCACCGAGCAAAATTCCTTTCCCGCCAAACGGCCGCTCCAAATACTTGGCACCTTCCTGGATGCTCATGCGACCGGCCACCTCCGACATCGGCGTGAGCAAAGGCAATCCGCCCTTCCGATCCTTGATGGTTTCGTACGCAATCGCCGTCGCCCCCGACTCCATGACGGCGTGGGTCAGTTTTTCGTCGGCGGCAAAGTGGAAATATGTAAATATGATTTGCCCGGACCGTATCTGCTTCCATTCTTCGGGCAACGGTTCCTTCACCTTCACAATGAAGTCGGCGGTTTTCCAGATGTCGTCGGCGTTGTCGATGATCTCGGCACCATGTTCCTGGTACTGACTGTTCTCGATTCCGCTCCCCTCGCCAGCATCTTTTTCGATCAAGACCTTGTGCCCTAATCGATT
>CAYYUU010001467.1:0-1540 GCA_964474955.1 uncultured Alcaligenaceae bacterium
ACAAAAAATGACGCGTGCAAGGCCAAAAAAACGCATAGAAGTTTCTGTGCTTTCTTATTCCAGCCTCTCCAACGCTTCGAAGATCGTCTCGCACTCGATGATGACCGTGGCGACTTCCGAGACTTTTCGATTTTGGTTGCTCGCCAATTTTTGCATCCGGCGGAATGCATCGGCTTCTTCGATCCGCAATCTGCGCATCACGATTCCTTTGGCTTTCTCGAGCCGTTTGCGGTCTTCGAGTGCCTGACGAAGGTTGTGGGCTTCTTGAGAAATTTGTTGGAACTGTTGAAATCGGGCCATCGCTACAGTGATGGCGGCGTTCACGTCGGCTTCGTCGACGGGCTTAATGAGGTAGCCCATGATGTGATCGGTTCCGATCCGGTTGATGATTTTGTTGTCATGGTGCGCCGACACCACGATGACGGGGATCGAGTGCGTCTTGCTCAGCTCCAACGACGCTTCGATGCCGTCCTTGTCGGGCATGACGACGTCGGAAATGATCAGGTCGGGTTCGGTCTTCTGTGCCACCTCCACGAATTCCTCTCCGTTGGTGACGGTGAAGACTTCATGACCAAGTCGCTTGAGCAATTCTTCCAGGTGTTCACGAGTCTCCTGTTCGTCTTCGGCGACCAAGATTCGTAACGTTGGGTTTGGAAAAGTGCTCATGCTCGACTCCTTATTTTCTCCTGGGGAGGGTGAGTTCTATGTTCAGGTCAGGACTCCCACGAAGTCCAATATACCCTTAGTGGGTGGAAATAATCTTTTGTGCAATAGCCATGCCCAAACCGTTTCGGCGAGGTTTCGTCTGGTAAAAGGGATCGAAGAAGTGTTCGCGTTGTTCGGGCGAGAGTTCCGGCCCGTCGTCGGTCAGCGTGAAGCGGAGGTGACTCGGGGTCGGGTCGCAAGCGAGGCGTATGTCGACGTGTTCTTTTGCGCGAAGGAGGGAGTTCTCCAACAAATGCACGAACGCCTGGATGAGGCGTTGACGGTCCACTTCGCAACAGAGATCCGTGTCGGCTCCCTCGTGTTGGAAACGACACGGTTTCTGTTTGTGGAGGGGCGCCAATTTTGCCCACGCGTCTCGCCAGAGGTCGTGGACGTTGTAGATCGCAAAGTCGAGCTGCAAAGGATAAATCAGGTCGTGGGCCGCACGGAGTAAGTGCGAAAGTTCTCCGACGGCCGCATGGGCATTTTGAACCAACTTCAAAAGTTCGGACGTCTCGTCCAAACGCCATTGCAATCGTTCGCACGCGGCTTGGCCTCGTTGCAGGACGTTCAAGCCCTCGTGGGCGAGCACGTGGAGCACTCGCTGGGCAACCAGTTCGTTCTCATGCATTTCGGTTCGTGTCGGGTCGGCCATGTTGGAACCATTGGGTTGAAAAATGGCGTTGGGTGGATTCTTGAAGTCTCTATTGCGGACTGCCCGGATCAAGTAGTAGGCACACTCGGAACGCGAAATAAACAACTGTCCGTTTTTCTGGGATGTTGTTTGGTAGCCACGGAGTGGCGACAGATTGTAGCCGTGGCCGTGAGGCCGCGT
>CAYYUU010001468.1:0-1533 GCA_964474955.1 uncultured Alcaligenaceae bacterium
CCTGGGTCGTCAACTAGCTACATGCCCCAGAGAAAAAGTGGTTCACCCGGTACCAACCCCCCGATCAAATTCAAAGACACTACGCTCCGTACCTCAGCCCAAATTTCAAACGGTTCCAGGGTCGCAAGTGGGAGTCGGCCCGGCAACGATTCCGAAAACTGCAAGATACGGTCAGTTCGGGCGACGTGTATTCCGGATATGCTCTGAACCGCTTACTCCGTGGTTTTCGACACACGAAAAATCTCAAGCCAGAAATGGACGTGCCGCCGATTCGTGCCAAGACGCTGCAGCAAATGACCGTGACGAAGGCATTCGGAAACGTCGGTCTGATTCGGTCTGGCGTCGACTTGCAATGGCCGTCCGCGCTGCAAACGGCTCTGGACGAAGACCAGCGGCAACAGATAGCATTTCGATTACAGCAACTGGCTACTTCGAAATCGAAAGGCGCTGACACAACGTCCGAGTGCCAATCTCTCCTCCAAACGCTGGCTGGCATTGAAAAACAATTCGCCGGGCACATCGAGAAAATCTCTGCGGGTGATTACCTCCGGGCAGTCCGGTATCTGGTGAATCTCAAGTCGGCGGTTCGAGGCGTCCACTTCGGCGACTTGGCCCACAACAAGAAATACCAACAATTCGCCCAGGGCGGAAAACAAGTCCACGAGGTCATTCACTATTTGACCTCGAACGGCCTCCGCATCGCGCCTGCCGTGCCCGGTGACGAAGGGTCTTACACGGCGATTTATACCGCCTTCACGAATTACAAAGTCCTCCTCGATCTGCACACTGAAAAATAAGCATTTCCCCTTCGCGTGAGTTCTTGTACACTCAGAAACGGATGAAGGATGAAGGCAGAAGGACGAATGTCTCTGCCTCCAACCTTTCACCTTCCACCTTTCGTTTCAGGATCTCACCAATGCACAACAACCAATCCAACAAGCAAGTCGTCCGGTTCACGAAAATGCAAGGGGCCGGGAACGACTATGTTTACGTCGACTGCTTCAACAACAAACCACCGCAAAACATTCCAGAAACCGCTCGGAAGATCAGCGATCGACATTTCGGCGTTGGGGGAGACGGGCTCATTTTGATCTGCCCGTCCGAACGCGCCGACGCGAAAATGCGGATGTTCAATGCCGATGGAAGCGAAGCCGAAATGTGCGGAAACGGCGTCCGGTGCGTGGCAAAATATGTCTATGATCACGGCATCGCGAGGAAGTCTCCCCTGAAGATCGAAACCGGAAACGGCATCCTCAGTCTCGAATGCGAAGTCTCCGACGGAAAAGTCCAACAAGTTCAAGTCGACATGGGCGAGCCGATTCTCGAAGCCGCGAAAATTCCCACGAAACTCGAAGGGACCCCACCGACGAACGTTCCGTTGTCGGAGTTCGGATTGAGCGTCACTTGCGTTTCGATGGGCAATCCCCACTGCAACACGTTTGTGGATGCGATCACAGACGAACTCGTCCTGGGAGTTGGTCCGAAGGACGAAGTGTCCGAGGTCTTTCCGTATCGCATTAACGTGGAATTCGT
>CAYYUU010001469.1:0-1530 GCA_964474955.1 uncultured Alcaligenaceae bacterium
ATCAACGGGGTGGGAGTCGTCGAGTTTGTGCCTTTGCCCGGAGTCACGACTTCGCCTGTTGCCACACACGTCACAGCTGGTCTGGCCACCTAACTGGGGAAACACGTGAGTCGAGGGAAGGTACAGGTTCTCAGTGAAGACCCAACTACTGGAGTCGGGACTTTTCAGAGTGCGGTTCCGACTATCTTCGCTAGCCGAAGCGGCGTCCTGGCTTTCGACTACGGCCGACTGGCAGGGCCAAAAGCACCAGCACCTGGTGTGGTCCGACTCTTTCCTATACAAGGCGGCACAAAAGTGATCGCGGTTTGGGATGCTCAGTTTACGCTCTCCAACACCGTCCGTAGTCGGATTGGACGTCGGCGAGTTACTGGTGGTAGTTTTCGGATGATCGCTACGACTGAGCCTTTCGTCCTTGGGTCTCAGACGCCGGTTCGATTCTCGTGGCGTGGAGCCGGCACCATTACCTTCGGCCGCTAATTTGCTTGGGTCTTACCCCTGGTCAGCGCTCCAAGTGAAATGCCTTTGCTCATTGGGCAAAGGCATGCTCTTGCGATTTCGCGAAGTCCACAACGGTTTCCTCACTCGAATCTCACCCATCGCCAACGTTTTCCCATCGGCGCCCCTTCGCACTCCGCAACACAGCCTCACAAAGCAACACCTCGTAATGCCCATCCGCAAACGTCGGGAACCCACGATGAGCGTTGTAATCTCCTGCATCGATGTAGTCGTAGATGCTTCGGAATAACTGTTTGAAAGTATCCGGAAAGCCTTCGTTGTGGCCCGCCGGATAATTCGAATACGGACCCACCGACGGTTGCATCATCGCAGGATCGCGCAAGAACAGTTCATTTGGCTTGTCACGATGGCCAACCCACAGTTCGTTCGGCGATTCACTATTCCACGCGAGAGCCGCCTTCGTTCCGGCGATTTCGTAACGCAGGCAGTTCTTTCTTCCCGCGGTCACCTGGGACACGAAGAAATTTCCCGAGGCTCCGTTTTCGAGTCGGAACAACACCGAACCGTAATCTTCCGTGTCTATCATAATATCTTCCGTTTCAGCGGATTGTTGTGTCTTACTTTGGAACGTCTCGACAGATCCTTTGGGGCGTTTGCGAATCGGATGAACGGTTCGCAAGTCCGCGCAGACCGAAACAACCTTCGAACCCGTGATGGTTTGAATCAAGTCGAGCCAGTGAGTTCCGATGTCGGCCACGGCTCGCAACGCTCCGCCCTCTTCGGCGAGCACTCGCCAATTAAAGTCGGTGTCGTGAAACATCCAATCCTGGACATACGAACCGGTGACGTGGAAGATGTCGCCGAGATGTCCATCTGCAACCCGAGCCCGTGCTTCCAGACACAGAGGATAGAACCGGACGTTGTAACTCACCGCCGTGACGACCGAAGACTTTTCGGCGAGGGCGACCAGTTCCGACGTCTCCTGAGAGTTCATCGCCAGAGGCTTTTCGCAGACAACGTGTTTACCGGCAGCAATGGCTTGCTTGGCTTGTTCGAAATGAAAACGGTTCGGCG
>CAYYUU010001470.1:0-1526 GCA_964474955.1 uncultured Alcaligenaceae bacterium
GGGCCTTCGGCTCAAAAAAACGACCTTTCGAAAATCCTCTCGCCAGGGTCAAAAAGCTCACGCAAAAAGCGCACAACCTCAAACCAGGGGTTTTTGCGCTTTTTGCGTGAGCTTTTCCAACCTTCGTTTCCAAAAACACCACGAACAGGCAAGATGCTGTTCTACGAAAAAGCACTCAACACAAGGCCAAATCGCGTTAATCGCCGTTCACTATGACCTGATCATTACGTCCCGCGAGCCATCGCAAATTATCGACGTCTCCGCCTTCGTGGAAGAATCGAACCGACCCATCGCAGAATCCGAAATAGGCCCCATTGATGTGCTAACTGCTGAACGCTTGCGGGGCCGGGCCGTTGATCGTCGCGCTATCGGCATCGACCCACCACATCACGTCGCTGATCCAGACAGAACCGTCTCGAAGCCCCGACATGCCTGCCCAGATGGCCGCACGTTTATCTTGTGTCGTGTCGAAGAGACATTCGCCCAGAGCCAGCGTGTTTGACGTCCCGTCTTTGATGGCCCCGAAGCGAATCTTACTGTTCTGGAACATCACGCCGCCCATGTCCTGGTTGGCGTAGAAATAAGGGAACGTGATCGGTCCGGAGACGGCCCTATAATTCGACATCGCGTGATTCAATCGGATGTCGTTCAGGTCCGGGCCTGGGTCGGTCGGACAACGGAAAAGCGACAAGTGGAGTTGCGTAAACTGGTTTGGCAATGCGGGGTTCGCTCCGCCGCCGAATGGTTGTGTGGCGACGCCAGCGTTGTCGTAAAGGGCTTGTTGCTCGGCGAAAGGAAGGGTGAAGGCTCCCCAACTCCAACCCGGATTCAAACCTACTCCTCGATACGCCGGTGGGAAATGTTTTTCCGTGTCGGTGTAGGCGTGGATCGCCAAACACATCTGCTTCAAGTTGTTCGCGCACTGGATTTTCGATGCCGCGTCGCGGACCTTTTGGACCGCCGGGAGCAATAACCCAATCAACACCGCAATGATCGCAATGACCACTAACAACTCGATCAACGTGAACGCCTCTCGACGTGTTCGCGACGAACAAAGCTTCGGGCAGGGGAACATGAAAGGGCACCTCCCAGGATTTGGCGGTTGGCTGTTCGCTTGCCAGTCCGGTTTCGAAAGATGTGCCGAAACCGTGATGTGCATTCATTTCAGATAAACAATGTGCGAAATTGTGTGAGAATACTCTAACCGAAAGGAGGAAAATCCCCCAGACTTTTTTAAGAACCTTCTACACGACCGACTCCGGGGTTCTGCCAGGGCAGTTTGATGTTTGAGGTTGGCTAGTTTGGGGAATTATTTTACTGTTCGGACCATTGAGATCTAACTCCCCCGAGCCGGAGGCTCCAATGGTTTCGCTCATGGAAATGTTCGCCGCTATTCCTGATCCTCGCGACCCGAAAGGACTTCGCCATCCTCTCGAAGCGATCTTGTCGTTGACCGTCGTAGCTATGGCTTGCTGGACACACCACGTTCGAAGCCATCGCTCAGTTCGGACGAGACCACGGCGAGA
>CAYYUU010001471.1:0-1525 GCA_964474955.1 uncultured Alcaligenaceae bacterium
CGGCCCGTCCCAGGGGTCATTGAGACGAAACTGGCGATAGAGCTGTTTCTCCGCGTCGCCCATGTAAGGCAGCAACGCCACTCGCCAACTCAAGATCGGTCGGCCATATTTGTCGTAAATCGCAGCGGGCGGGTACGTTCCCTTGTCTTTGTGGTATTTTTGGAGAGCGTCATAAATGTTCTTCAAATGAGTTTTGCGGGGATCCTTTTTTCCATCGGACCCTACCGAAGCAGCAGTCGCGAATCGACCATACGATCGTATCCCGATCAACGAAATCGCGCCGAGGCCGGCCACCAAAGTCGTTTGCGAACTTTTGAGTTTGTCGTACTTCAAGGAAACGCGCACCTGGTTTCCTTTTTGCGCTATCGGGAGGGTTTTCAAGACGCGGTCGAGTTCGCGGAGAAATCCGAGTCCGACGACGTAACTAAATTTCTCCGGGATGTTTTTAATCGAAGCCTTCTCTTTGTCCTTGACGAGTTCTTTGAGCCCTTGCTCGATGACGGACTTGAGCCCTTGTCGCGATATTTTGAGGACGGCTTGGACAGACTGCTCACCGCTCTTGGCTGTCTTGGCATCAGCGAAGTCCAGCTGCACGTCGAGGTCCACCGTGTTTTTGATGATGGATGCCGTGCCAACCCAGCTTTGGGCTTCGAACATCGCGCGGACGGGGGCGGGCATGAATTCAAATCCGGGCCCTTTTGTCAGATTCCTGGGCGTCATTCCCACCGTGAAAAGGTGTTTGCCCGTGGCTCGCTTGAGGGCTGCTTGAAGAGGGCCCCGGTTTGCGGCGGCTGGTTCTTCGGCGAGTTGGTTGAAATACTCCAGCACCGACGCTTCGGGACCCACGAGGAAAGTTCGCGAGTCGATCACGACCAGCGCCCGCCATCCATCTTCGTTGAAGTAATAGTGGTTTCGGCGATAGAATTTGTCTCGGAAAGCGATCTGCTCCAATAGTCGCAAGTGATCGAACGCCTTCTTGGTGCGAATGATCACCAGCGGCCCTCGCATGTCGGGGTTGATGCTGTAAGGGAAGAGGTCGTCGAAATCCTTGTACGTCGGCATCACCAACGTGAAGCGGTCGATGTTCTTCGGGTTCGGCGCGAACATCTCCTGGAACGTTTTCAATGTGTCGGCACCCGCGGCCTTCACGATGTACCGAAGGTCAACAAGGGCTTCGTGGTTCCAAATTTCCGCCGCACGGAAATGCATGAAACAAGTTGCGTTTCTCGGCACGGCGTTCAAGTCTGGCGGGAGCTCGTCTGCCGAAGCGGACGCCGCAAACATACTCGCGAATAGACACACGAGCATAACATGCCCGATACGTTTCCGAACGGAAGCTAGCATGTGACAAGCCTCACTGACAAAAGGTGTTGAGTTTGTGGGTTCTTGAAGTGATTCGTTCTCCACGATCGCATATTTACGACACGCAAGCAAATATTCTGGATCGGAACGCTCCGTGAAAAAAACTTGCCTCATTCTCCTGGGAGTGTTGCTTCTTGGTGGACTCGTGACCTGGCCCGTTCTG
>CAYYUU010001472.1:0-1521 GCA_964474955.1 uncultured Alcaligenaceae bacterium
GCAACAAGAAAAGACGAAAGCGGCAGCTTGGGCAGCCGTATCAAGAAGTGTCGCATTTGGAGAGTGTCGTCTTTCGCTCCTTGAAAGGGCGCAGAAGACAGGCGTTCTTTCGCGGAGCGAAAGACGACACGATAAAACAAAACCGAACCGTTATCGATTCAATGTCCTGAGCATGTCTTGTTCTTTCGTAGTCATTACTTTCCGACGTAGGAATCAAAAACACGGACCTTGGCCCAGTTATCTTTTCCTTCTTTGATGAACTGTAAGTGGCGTTTGGCCGTTTGGTATTGGTCGTGATATTTTTTGTTCTCGAACACCAGATGGAGAGCGACGTCCCAATCCTGGACGTTGACCTTTCGGTCGAGTTCCTTAGCGATCACGCCCGCGGAGTAGTAGACGGTGCCGGGGTGCTTGCTCAAGTATTTGTTGCAGAGTTCGACGAGCTTGCGTTTCGCTTTGGGCGATTTGTCTTTCAGCGAGAAAAACACGATGTGAGCGAGTTGGGGGCCTTTCTTCTTGCCCTTCTTGCCACCTGCGACGCTTTCGTCACCGCAGACCAAGAAGCCCACTGTGAATGCCAAGACAACCCCGACCACGATAAGTTTGCGCATCATCACTCTCCCTTGTTGCAGATTCTTGGATGTTGGAGGAACCTCGCGAAGGAGGTTCTGGTTTCTCAAGTACTTTATTAATTTCGGAATTCGTCGAACAGCGGGGTCGAGAGATAACGCTCGCCGAAGCTGCACATGATCGTGACGATTCGCTTTCCTTTGAATTCTGGTCGGGCTGCTATGCGAGCGGCTGCACACAGATTCGCGCCGCTCGAAATTCCGCCGAGGATGCCTTCTTTTTGGGAGAGTTTCTTGGCCCACTCGAAGGCCTCGTCATTCGAAACGGTGACGACTTCATCGACCACGTCTCGGTCAAGATTTTTTGGAATGAACCCGGCTCCGATTCCTTGTATTTTGTGCGGGCCAGGGTTGCCTCCGGAGATCACGGGGGAGTGGACGGGCTCGACGGCGATGGCCTTGAAGTTTGGATTTTTCTTCTTGATGAAGCGGGCGACGCCGGTAATCGTCCCACCGGTTCCGACTCCCGCGACGATGGCGTCGATTTCGTGGCCGCTGTCTTCCCAGATTTCCGGACCAGTTGTAGCTTCGTGAATGGCTGGGTTGGCAGGATTGTCGAATTGTTGCGGCATCCAGCCGTCGGGATCTTTCTCGACCATTTCGGCAGCCGTGTTGACGGCTCCTTTCATGCCATCGGCGGCAGGCGTGAGGACGAGCTGGGCTCCCATTGCACGAAGGAGGGCTCGTCGTTCAGTCGACATCGATTCGGGCATCGTGAGAGTGAGTTTGTAGCCTCGGGCGGCACAAATGAACGCCAAAGCAATGCCGGTGTTGCCACTGGTCGGTTCGATGATGTGCGTGCCGGGCTTGATCTTTCCTTCTTTCTCGCCAGCGGTGATCATCGCATAGCCGATTCGGTCTTTGACGCTGGATAAGGGGTTGAAGAACTCGC
>CAYYUU010001473.1:0-1520 GCA_964474955.1 uncultured Alcaligenaceae bacterium
AATGAGCAATGCGCACATTGACAGCGGCCGAACCAACCCGCCTTCCGTTCACCTCGACTACGGCGCCCGGAGGATTCGTCTCGATCAGGAATCGTCGTTCGACACATCCGGTGGCCAAGCACGCGAGCAGACCCACACAACAAAGGAACGTCCACCATCGTGGCAAAACCCTAACCCCTCGCACGGTAAGTCCGGTGCGAGTACATTGCCGTGGTCTGTGTGATGGTCCGGATGGGGACATAAAATCTATACCCGTTGTTCGCGTTGTTCGACGGAATCAACAAAGGATCGCACGGTCGTCGAGCAGGATGTCCAATTTCGTTGTGAGCAGACTCGATGGGGTGTGAGGTAATATCCAGAGAACGAACGAGTGTCAAGAGGAAGTGAAAACGGGATATTCTTTTTGTCTTTGTTTTGGAGTGCGGCAGCTCCGCTGCCGCTTTGGTAGTTTTTGTTTCCTCGCTCGCGCTTCGGGTTGGTGTGTTTTGGAGTGCGGCAGCTCCGCCGCCGCTTTGGTAGTTTTGTTTTGCCTTGATTGCTCTCGCTGCGAGGAATCCATTCCGCAGCGAGGGCCGATTCGGTGTGATGAGTTGGTGTACGAATTATTTCGTGTTCTTATCGCGTCGCAACAGGTCAGCCATTGCCCAACCGAGCGCGTTTCCGACTTCCATATACGTTTCAGCGTTGTGGTTGTAATGATAGCCGGCGCCGCTTGGGGAAACCGATTTATCCCTCCAGAACGGACGGGCATCGATCGCCTTCACATTGCCCTTGAATTCGGGATACTTGCCCTTCTCGCCATCGACGGCCAACTGGGCATTGCAGACCGTCAAAGCGTTGCCTTTCATTTTCTTGCCGCCGAACCCAATGGTTGCCAAAACGAACTTTGCCTTGGGGGCATTGAAATCCTTCCGCAACGCCTTGATGAAACGCACGAGGTTTTGTTCATAGCGGCTCGAGAGCGCGGCGCTCCCTTGATCCCTGTGTCCCTGCCAGAAGACAAAGCCAGCGATCTCGTAGCCCTGCTTCGGATCATAGCCAGGATAGTAGTCTTTGAGGTTCTTCAAGACGATCTTGGCGTGCGTCGTGTCGGCGTCGTACTGCCGACCGGCGTACCAATTGACCTTTTTCTTTGGCTGGCCTTCGGTCCACGAAGGCGGCGTGTCTTTATAGCCAGCGTATGTTTTTCCTTCGAATACAAATCGCTTGCTCCCGGGTGGGAGCAGATCCCAGCCGAGTGCGCGGTTGCCGATGCACGCCTTCAAGATCAAGACCGGCTCGTCGTGAATGTGTCCCATGATGTGACCGAACTGAAGGTCGGGACCGATGTGTCCGCGTTTCACTGTCAACCATTCATTTTTCACCACGCGGAACTTGTCAAAGACCTTGTAGCCGACGCCTCGCTTGTCCATGACGTGGACATTACGGACGTCCTTCCGCACGGTCCAGTTGCCTTTGTCGTCGACCAAGTGCGGATACATCTTTTTCTTCTTCACCAGATACGATAGCGTTCCCTTTTT
>CAYYUU010001474.1:0-1512 GCA_964474955.1 uncultured Alcaligenaceae bacterium
CACAAGCCCGAGCACAAACCCGATGAGCCATGTTGTGTATCGGCGAGAAGAACTCATGACGTCGCGGCCTCGTCATTGTCCGCGATCCAATCGAAAAAGCCGATGCCTTCCAGGTCCTTTCGAAGTGCAGCTTTGGCCGTCTCGTCGAGCGGTTGAATCGGTAATCGGGTTGGGCCGCAATCGACACCGATCATCTGCATGATGGCCTTTTGAGCCGATCGCGGACCGTACGGGACGAAGGTTCGGACCAAAAGCTGCGAGAACGATTGTTGTCGTTGGGCTTCGGCCAAGTTGCCAGCTGCGAAGGCTTCCAAGAGCTTGCGATAGATTGGCGCGGCGAAGTTGTATGTGCTCCCGACGGCGGCTTTCGCTCCGGCAGGAAGCCCGCTCAATAACATCTCGTCGACGCCCCATAGAATTTCGAATCGGTCCTTGGCGAACTCGACACAGGCTTGAAAATCATGGACTTTCGGCGAGGTGAACTTGATGCCGCGAAAAGTGGGGATTCTGTCGGCGGCGAGGCGTAGGAACTCCAGAGGATCGATCGAAAGGCCGGTCGCGCCGGGGATGTGGTAATAGTAGAACGGCAATTCAGGAGCGCCGGCAGCAATCAACGCCATCGATGCCACGAGCGACTCGGCGGAATCGGGCTTGAAGTAAACGGGACTGACGGCAGATATTGCGTCGGCACCAACCGATTGGGCGTGGGCCGCAAGGTGGCGGGCAGCTGCGAGGGATTCGCAACCGACCTGGACGATTACGGGCACCGTTCCGGCGAGTTCGACAAATGCCTCGGCGACCAAGATGCGTTCGGGTGTCGTGAGGGAGAGTCCTTCGCCTGTGCTTCCGAGGACGTAGAGTCCCGCGACGTTCTGGCTCAGGAGGTAATCAACCATCGGGGCGATGGCCGGGAGGTTGAGCGAAGTGTCCTCGTTCATCGGCGTGAATGTGGCTGCGATGAATCCTTCGAGTGGGGCTCGGGTGGCCATTCGTTTTCTCCGTCGCTCTTGTTGCTGAAGTTGCGCAGCGGCAAGGAATGAGCGTTAGCCCCGAGCATAACGATTTTTTTCGGGAATGCACTGAAGTTTCGCTGGTTTTTCGAGTCGCTTCGCCGCGACCGAGTTTTCCGAGAGGCAAGGCGAACAGACAAATCCAGAAGGTTGACACCAGCTACCGCGTGGCGTAATCTCCCATCTATTCTTGATAAAGTTCACCGTTGTGAGACGTTGTTATCTGGTCGCGATCTTGGAGACCTTCCGCCATGTCAAATGCCAACGACAAGCGTTTGTTTTGGGCCTGTTTTATTTCCCTGGTTACCACTGCGTTTGGGTTCATCATCCGTGCGTTTTTGATGGACGAGTGGGCCAACGAATTTCATCTCACGGAGACCCAGAAGGGAGAAATTTTCGGCGTGGGGCTCTGGCCGTTCGCCATCAGCATCGTCCTTTTTAGTTTGGTGATCGATCGAATCGGGTATGGCCGGGCGATGATCTTTGCCTTTGGGTGCCACAT
>CAYYUU010001475.1:0-1512 GCA_964474955.1 uncultured Alcaligenaceae bacterium
GATCAAGCTCCCGATTTCTCGTTGGGCGATGAAATGGCCATCGACCTTCATGAGCGACGAGCGCGTTGTGTTCCCGACTCGCCACATGACCTTACCCGTCTTCAGGTCGATGCAACGGATGTCGGCGTTGTCGGCGTGTCGTCCGCTGCAGCCGTAGATGTAGCCGTTATGATGAATGGGGGTATTCCAGTGACATTGAAGGGCCTTCTCGACGGGGCTTTTCTTGTCGTCTTTCCATAGGACCTTGTAGCCCTTTTTCGTGATCTGAAGCAGAGCGCTCCCGGGACCATACGTTTCCGAGATCAGAACTTTGTCCCCGATGACGACGGGATTTGCCGCGTTGACGCTTTCGAGAACGTCGGCACGCCAGGGGAAGTGAAAACGGGCCTTGCCGGTCTTGGGATCGAAGCCGACGAGACCTCCTCGGGCAAACATGAAGCCCCAACGCTTGCCGTTGATCGTGGCGAACGTCGGGCTCGAATAACTCGCCAGTTCGTTGGTGAGTTTGTAAATTTCTTTGCCCGTCTCCAGGTCGAAGGCGACGATTCCGCTGCCGTTGCCTTTCAACGCTTGAAACTGAATTTTGTCGCTACCTTTCGGGCTTCCGCCGACCTGGACGATCACTCGTTTGCCTTCGATGGCAGGAGTGCACCCGACGCCGAAAAAGTTTTGGACGACGCCATAGCGTTTGCTCGTGTTGACCTTCCAGAGCATTTTTCCGTCGCTGGCGCGTAAGCAGTGGAGCATCCCTTCGGGGCCGTAGATCACGACGCGATTCCCCGAAACGGTCGGGCTCGTCCGCGGGCCGCCGTCGTAGTTGTATTTATCGGTATACGTCGTGGGATACGTGAACTTCCAGAGTTGTTTGCCTGTCTCGCTGTTGAAGCAGCGGAGCCGAGCCGTGTTCGTCTCCGGGATGCGTTCGAAGTGGAAGAGGCGCCCCTTGCTGATGACAGGCATGCTGTACCCTTCGCCGACCTCGATGTGCCAGAGGACCTTGAGCCCTTTTTTCGGCCAGGGCTTGATGATTCCCGTTTCGGTCGAAACGTTGTCGCCGGTCGGGCCGAGGAAACGCGGCCAGTCACTTCCGAACTTGCGAGTTCGTAAATCTGTGAGGGCCGCTTTTTTGGGCTTTTGGATTGTGTCCCCGGAAGCGGGAATCAAGACGAGGAGCAAGGCGAGCAGAGACAAACCATACCGCATGGCGGGAATCCTTTTGGTGGGATGATCGAGTCAGAGTTTCCAAAGACTCAATCTACAAACTCTCACCCACAGTTCACAACCCGCAATCGGAAAAGGAACCGTGCTCTTGTATTTTGGGATTGTCTTTCCACCAGCCCGAAGCGCGACCAAACAACACTGGGCGAAGCGGGAAACACGCTCCAGGCGCTTTCGGTTCGGGTGGCTTGTCTTGTAACGAGTCTCTCGCTGCAAGACGGTCTTTGAAGCGTTTCAGAATGCCAAAATAAGAGATTATTGGTAATAGTGTGGTTCTTCTTTGAGCCGGTCGTT
>CAYYUU010001476.1:0-1509 GCA_964474955.1 uncultured Alcaligenaceae bacterium
GATGTTTTTCTCCGGCTTGAACCCCGTCAAATTCAACTTGACGATGGGGCTGCCGATACGCCTGTAGTCCAATCCGACGCGTCGTGCCAAGTCGTGGTTGGTGAGTTTTTTCAGTTTCTTCAAAGCGTCGGCGGTAGACAGTTTTTCGGTCCTTTTCTCAGTCTTCTTCTCGGTCTTTTTCTTCTCAATCTTCTTCGGTTGTTTTTCGTCGGGTTGCTTTTTCTTCCCGCCTTTGGCTTTCTTGCCTTTTTCTTGCTTGGGTTTCTGCTGGGGCTTTTGTTCTTGTTCCGGGTGCGGTGTTGTCTGCCAGCTCCAACTGAATCCAGAGCTGACCAGGACAAGAACGAGAACGAAAACACTTGTGAGTCGAATCATATTATCCACTCTTGAGCGGGTCGCAAGGTGACGAGGTGTTACGTGCAACGGAACGAATTACGCGTTCCCGCGCGATTCGTTCCGTCATTCTATTCAGCTCAGAACTGCTGCAAGAACCGCAAATCGTTGGCCCAGAATTGCCGAATGTCGTCGATCGCGTGTTTGAGCATGGTGATCCGTTCCGGGCCCATCCCGAAAGCAAATCCGCTGAACTTCTCGGGATCGTACCCGCCGTTCTTCAACACGACCGGATGAACCATTCCGGCGCCCATGATTTCGAGCCAGCCTGTTCCCTTCGTCAGCCGATCGGCGTTGGGATCTTCTTTGGGCCAATCGATATCGACCTCAATGCTCGGCTCGGTGAACGGGAAATAACTCGAACGGATTCGGACTTGCCGTTCCTGGCCGAAGAGTCGCCGGGCGAAGGCCGTGATTGTGCCGATGAGGTCCGACATCGTGATGGTCTCGCCAATTGCGAGTCCCTCGACCTGATGGAACATGATTTCGCTGCGGGCGGTGATCTGCTCGAATCGGTAGCACATCCCCGGAAGGATCACGCGGACCGGTTCGGGGCACAACTCACGCATGACGTGAATTTGTCCGGGGGAAGTGTGGGTCCGCAAAATAACTCCCGGCTTGGTCGTGTAGAATGTATCCCACATGTCTCGTGCGGGGTGGTGTTCCGGCATGTTGAGCAACTCGAAGTTCGTCATGTCGTCTTCGACTTCGCGGCTGCGGTAGATTTGGAAGCCCATGTCCGAGAAGATCGAGTAGATTTGCCGCAACGTCTGGGTCGAGATGTGCAAGCGACCCCTTCGGATCGTTCGTCCTGGCAGAGTCACGTCCACCGGAGGCGATTGGAGGTCTCGTTCCAGGGCTCGTTCTTCCTCTCTCGCCAAGGCAAGTTCATACGCTTCGGTCAATGACGTCTTGACCCGATTGGCTTCCTGCCCGTAGTCTTTGCGTTGTTCCTTCGGCACGCCGCTGACGCCGCGAACGGCCAACATGACTTCGCCCTGCTTGCCGAAATATTTTGTCCACCAGGCTCGGAGGGAGGGCTCGTCTTGGCATTGATCGAGGTCGTGTTTCGCGCGGTCTTCCAGGGGAGCGAGATCTTCGATCGTGACGGTATCG
>CAYYUU010001477.1:0-1508 GCA_964474955.1 uncultured Alcaligenaceae bacterium
AGTCTCGGTCCGCGTCCGGAATCTCACTGGGCTTGCGTTGATCGACCGCACTTTTCGGTACCCACACACGCCCATCGTTTCGTAACGACTCAGACATGAGCGTGAGTTTCTTCTGATATTCTCCGTGGACGGGAATACACGTCGGGTGAATCTGTGTGTAACATGGGTTGGCGAATGCCGCACCACGTTTGTGGGCGCGATAAGTGGCAGTCACGTTGCACCCAGCGGCGTTCGTCGACAAATAGTAGGCGTTACTATATCCACCGGTGGCCAAAACAACCGCGTCAGCCGTGTGGGATTCGATTTTGCCGGTGACGAGGTTACGCGTCACGATCCCGATGGCTCGGTTATCCTTGACGACGATGTCGAGCATTTCCACCCGCGTGTGGAGTTTGACTTTACCTACGCCGACTTCTTTGCTCAGTGCCGAGTACGCTCCGAGCAAGAGTTGTTGCCCGGTCTGTCCGCGGCAGTAAAACGTTCGCGAGACCTGGGCACCACCGAACGATCGGTTGGCCAACAACCCGCCGTACTCACGGTTGAACGGTACGCCCTGGGCAGCGCACTGGTCGATTATGTTCAAGCTTACTTCGGCGAGGCGATGGACGTTCGCCTCGCGACTGCGGAAGTCACCGCCTTTGATGGTGTCCCAGAACAAGCGATAAATACTGTCGCCATCGTTCTGATAGTTCTTCGCGGCGTTAATGCCGCCTTGGGCCGCGACGCTGTGGGCTCGCCGGGCCGAATCGTGGAACGTGAAGACTTCCACGTTGTATCCGAGTTCCGATAGGGAAGCGGCCGCCGAAGCGCCAGCGAGGCCTGTCCCGACGACTATGATTTTGAACTTCCGTTTGTTGGCAGGTGAGACCAGCTTCATTTCCGAACGACAGCGGGTCCACTTTTCTGCGAGCGGTCCTTCCGGGATTCTTGCATTCAGTTCCATATTGTAATGTTCCTATTACTATGTTCCGCGGAGAGTTTGTACGAGTTGGGCATTCCTCTCGTTTAACTTTGTGCGTAGTACTTGCCGTAGAGCCACATCGGCAGTCCGACATACGTGAGTGTCACGATGAGGACGTTTCCGGCAATCACTATAATGGTAACGATGTATCCAATGTTCCGGGTCCAAAATTTCCACCGAGGCTGGTTGACCCCGAGTGACTGGAACGAACTGCCGACGCCGTGCCACATGTGTAGACCCAGGAAGATCATCGCCAACAGGTAGCTCAGTGTGATGACCGAATCGATGGCATCGCCACCGACCCAAGGGGCTCGGAAGTCACTGTTGACCATCTTGAAGACGTCGGGAGAGTCAGCGTGCGAAGCCAACTCGACCTTGGTTCCGTCTTCGAGTTTCTTAGTCGTCTCGGCCTTCGTGATGATATTTTGCTTCGCGGCGGCGTAGTCGTTCGGCTGGACCCATCCCATCGTGAAGTGTGAGAGGTGGTAGATCACGAAAAACAACAACGCAAGGCCGATGATCAATCTGAACCTGAATCGCAGCATCC
>CAYYUU010001478.1:0-1505 GCA_964474955.1 uncultured Alcaligenaceae bacterium
CAACACGAAGGAAGTACGGACCCGCAGCTTTCTGATTCGATTGGTTGGCTTGGTTGGCATAATCAAGCGCCAGTTTAGTGTTCTTCTTTTTATTGGCTTCGACGGCTTTTTTGATCAACTCCTGAGTTTTTTTCTTGTCTTGAGCATGGGCCGGAGAATAAATGAGCAACAACGCAAGACTCAATCCGATGCATTGTATTGTGAGTTGATGGAATGGATTCATAATGATCCCTCATTAGGACTCTTGATCGCGATTCGGTCGCTCTGGTTCTGTGTAAGTGTACGTCTCTTTATAGTCATAGTCGTCGGTCCAACTTTGTTGCGATGCCGTGGGGCCTTCGACTGGCACAGCGACAGCCTCGAAGATGCAAGCGCATGTGCCGCATTGGACTTCTTGTCCGATGAACTGTTCGGGAAGTTAGAGCTGTTGGTGGCACTCAGGACAAATTGTGATGCTGTTCATGTTGGATTGGAACCGCTACGTGATTCGAAACTAATCTCTCTGTCTTATGGCAGAGTTCTATTAACCGATAGCCATTCGATAACAGTATGCAAAGAGGATTTCCCATTCGCGAAGTTGGATTTCCTGACAGAGTGTCTCGTATTCGTTTTCTTTGTCATAAGCTGACCGGCAGAGATCAATGAATGCGAACGGGTCCCAACTGGACTGCGTGCGCAGAAAGTCAGCATCCGTCCCGGCGTTCGAGCTGTGGGCGACTTCGTTTGCCGCAGCACACAAATCGTCGAAGACAGAGTGTGTTCCCACGCGTCGAAACCAATAGGACGAATTTCCGAAATCCGGTTCGCGTCGGTGCATAATTCCGTGCCAATAACTTCCCGTCGATGTGTGGATTTCCTGGCTAATTTCGTGGGACTCATCGAGATAGTTATGATAAATCCAGAGCCCTGATAAACAACATCTGGCCATGTCGGTGTCGCGAATCGTTCGCCCGTCGAAGGCTTTGGCGGTGGTCAGATTGCGTAGTTGGCCATACACGTCTTTGTTTGGCTTGCCCGGACCGAGCGGATTCCGCCGACGCTCCTGGGTCAACTCCGCAATCAGAGGGGGATAGTCCATCGTTGCCACAGTTGGAAGTTCCTCTACTTTTGTTTTACGAATACCACGCGATCTCTCGCTCGATGTTCTGCCTTGCCGTTTCTTCCAAAGTATCAAACAATCGTCGCGTGTGGAAAATCTTTTCCCGAGCCAGAAAACCTTGCAACACTTTTGTTCTTCCCCGCGCAAAGTCCTCATCGCAAACCCACGAATACTCACTCCGAATGGCGGTCGCATACGCGGTGTATTCCGCTTCCGTCCCGCCGAGAATGGCCAGGTCACTATCGACCAAAACACCAGCATCAGTGTCTTCAGGGTCCGGTGTGTGCGTCTTCGTCAGGAGGATCAATTCCGACACCCGATTCATCGTGGAAACAGAAAGGCCAAGTTCTTGCAAAATTTCTCTCGCGAAATCGGCGCTCCGTTCCTCGTTGTCGCTCGCCTTTGG
>CAYYUU010001479.1:0-1476 GCA_964474955.1 uncultured Alcaligenaceae bacterium
AAGTTCCGTCCTTGGCTTTTTTCATTTGCATGGTGTCAATCTTCATGACTGTAAAGAGCCACTTCTTTTGGACGTAGAAATTGAGTGTGGCTTCGTCGCCGGCGTAGTGATAACGATTTTTCTTGAGCCACTTGTACAAGTCATCGGCGCGACCGGCTTTGATGATCTTGTAATCCAAAGAGCCGCCCACACCTTCTTCCAAAACTTTGATGTCCGGTTTGCGAGGGGCCTTGGCTGCTTGGCGCGTCGCTCCACCAAAGGCGGCTCCCAGAGTAAGAAGCCTTCCGTTCGCTGCCCAGAACTGGTTCGTGAGTTTCGAATAAGGGAACTTCGGCTTCGTGAGGATGGTGTACACTGCGAGATGCTTGAAAAAGTCGCGAGGCATCTCATGCAGCTTGGGCTGACTCGGGGTAGGAATGACCATTCCGAAATCGAGAGCATTTCCTTCGAACTTGGGTTGAACAGTGAATGTCTCGATGTTCTTTTTTGGGTTCCAGGTCAAAAACACTTTTTGGGATGGTTGCTCGATGTCCGCATTCTTCGCAGCGAAATAACAGCACGCCGCTTGTGCGGAATTCACCGCACCAAGGACCGAGGCGATTGCCAGACAGAGAGGGAACCAACGACTGAAAATACGTTGCACGTCAGGCTCCTTTCGCAAGTAGTGAGAGAGTGATTCTGCACTTTAGACGATAGCAAAAGGAGCGGAGATTGTGGAACGGGAAATTCTCATCGAGAGAACACTTCGGAAAGTGGCATTTCGAAACCCGGTAAGACCTCACCACCATCTAACGTTTCGTCCGAGGTCACCCACGTAGATTGCTTGAGCGATTCGTGAACCGAAACGAGTTGTTGGTTGGGATACACGATCCAGACAAGTCGAACTCCCGCGGCGAAGTACTCGACAATTTTCTGAGTCACTTCTTCGGCTCTGTCCGTGGGGCTAATGATTTCGACAGCCAAGTCCGGCACCACGTTCCAGGCATTGTCATCTTTTGGAACAGGCTTATCTTCTGGCCATCGCTCATACGAAATAAAGGATACGTCGGGTCTGCGATTATTCTTTTTCTCGACACTGAGCACGAACAAGCCGTTGTTCGAAACGTGCCCAAGGCCCTGCGCCTCGGCATAGTCCGCGAGTTTTCTTGCCACAAAAAAACCGATTCGGTTGGACTGAACACTCATGGGCGGCAACTCGATGCGAACGCCTTGAACGATTTCGAAAAGGGTTTCCTCGGGAAACTCATCGAGGCCCGTTTTGGTCACGTTGGTGGTTTCGACTGTTGCCATCTTCACCGTTGCTCTCTTTGAAGCCGAAAAGATCATTTTATTCCTTCGACGACGCAATCCGTCCTTCCATCGGACTCGACGCGGTCGCATACAATTTCTTCGGAATTCGCCCCGCCAAATACGCGAGCCGTCCTGCATCACACGCATACCGCATGGCCCAAGCCATCCGCAACGGAACCGCAGCAC
>CAYYUU010001480.1:0-1452 GCA_964474955.1 uncultured Alcaligenaceae bacterium
ATGCCTGGTGGGTGGGCTGTTTCTCCCGTGGGTAACGCTGGGTGATTTCCTCGGCCAGTTTATCGATCAGTTCATAGTCATGCGAATCGACATCAGACATGTTACAACCCCTCCAAGCCGCCAGGCATGTCGGCCAGTGCTTGTTGTAGACGTTTCAGCGCTCGCACATATCGTTTCGCAGCTGCCGATTCGCTTATATTGAGCACCTGGGCAGTCTCACGACGCGACAATTCTTCAAAGTGCCGCAGGGAGACGATTTCCCTGTCCAAAGTTTCCAAGGAGTTAATCGCTTCCTGCATGCGAATCAATCGTTCGGCACGGACGGCAGCCTCGGTGGGTGAGGTGTGCTGACCGAGGAGTTGGGCCGCGAGAGCCGCAGACGAAGCGGCCGGTATGGGTTCCCGAAACAGAGAAATCTCTCGGCCAACATCTCGCATCTGGGTGCCCAGGTGATGCCGGTGCAGTTTCAATAATCGTTCGCCGACCACCAAACGCAACCAGAGGAAAAATGGCAACGTGGGATTACCCAAATATTCAGGTAACTTCTGGGTTACCTCCAAGTAGGCCTCTTGGATTACATCGGAGGCATCTACCCGCCCCTGCAACCGCCGATCCATCCGGATCTCTACCATGCAACGGAGGCGATCCCGGTATTGGGCAAAGGCATCATTCACAGCCTTTTCGTCTCCGGCTTTCATCCGCTCCCAAAGGGAAGCGTTGTCGTCAGAGTTGTCGTGGTTCTGTTCCATACGTTTTTACCTCCCAAACGAACCCGAAGTGGGACAGGTGTCGAGCTGTTTTTTGGAAATTTCTTTGATTGAAGGGAAATGCGGGAGGGTGTTATTGACGTGCTATTGCCAGAAATGGGACCTCAGAGGGTTGCGGTTTTGACTTTTGTACACAACAACGTCGTGAATACTGGGAAGTTGCCAGATATCATCCAAACTTTCCTCGCTCGGATCGACCGCGAGCAGGAACACGCTTCTAAGTTCAGCGGTTGGATCGACCGCAGAGGTTAAGCAGCCTCAACGAAATCCCGCCGACAACATGGGCATTTCCCTTCAAACCCTTTGAGTCAAGCGGCGAAAGCCGATGGTTGAGGCAGCGTCATGCTGGCTTTGAGGGCCAACGGAGTCCAGTGCGCGTAAGGCCGATACGTCACGCCCCGCACAGAATGCCCAAGAATCTCTACAGACGACTCGCACACGTGCTCGTCAGAGTACGTAGCGCACGTGTTACGGAGGTCTTTGAGGAGCCACCGTGTCTCCTTGCCTGTTTCGATATGAAACTTGGGCTGGTTGCCAGCCAAATTACAAAGTTCCTGAAACCGACTGTTGGGTCGAGAGCTGCCACCTAAGAACACGGGGGCGTCTGGTTCCACCTTCTCGGTCAGGAGGCTTTTGATGTGAGCATGAACGACACGATTCATGGGACGAAAAAAGGACTTGTTCG
>CAYYUU010001481.1:0-1448 GCA_964474955.1 uncultured Alcaligenaceae bacterium
GCGTTTCTGTTCTTCCGTTGCGTCGGAGAAGCCATCGCCGGCGAGGGCATCGGGCTTCTGGCGAGTTTCCTCCCGGGTGGGCGAGTCGTTGCTGAAGTGGCTCGCAGCGCCTGGGAGCGGTTCTGCGAATACAAGCAAGCCGAGAACGTTGAACAAGCTCTTCGAGAGGATCTGGAAGAATCGGTGCAGGCCAAGTTTGAGGAACTCGAAGACGAAGTCCGAGACATGGTCGCCCGCGAAGTCGCTCCTGGAGCCTCGGAAAAAGAAAAGAAACAACTCACGAACTACTTGATGTTGATTCCTGGGCGAATCAAGTCATCATTTTCCCGTCCGGAAGATCCATCGGGCACGTCCGTCCCTGCGGTTTGGCACGTGGTGAGCGAAAACGACTTGGTCCCGTTGTTGCCCCCGCGTGGTCCTCGATTCGACAGGGGGGATAAACCAATCAACGCTCCACAATGGGTGTTGATCCGTCGCCTGGGAATTGGTGGTTTTGGCGAAGTATAGCAGGCCCGCCATGTCCAGGATCGCACATGGTACACGGCCTTCAAATTCTGTTTGGATCCGGCTTCACAACACAAGCTCATCCGCCACGAACTCCAAATCGTTCGCCAGATAAAACACGACAAAGTCGTAAGGCTCCACAACTTCGACCTGGAGACGAGCACGCCTTGGCTCCAGTACGACTATGTCTCCGGGGGCGAATTGTCGGACCTCGTCGCACGGCTGTGGCCGGAGGACCGTGAAGAACGTTTCTCGCTAGCCACGGACTACATCCGTTCGTTGGCCGACACCGTCGGTTATTGTCATGCGTTACCCCAGCCGATCGTCCACCGCGACTTGAAGCCAAGTAACATCCTCGTCGATGTTGAGAAGAAAAACGTACGGTTGATGATCACAGATTTTGGGATCGGGAATATCGTTGCCCGGCAAGCCATCGACGAGGCGACTCGGTTGACCCAATCTGTCGCGCACTTCTCGACACCGTCGATGGTCTTGGCGGCATGCACTCCGCTCTACGCCTCTCCGGAGCAACAACGAGGTGACGCCCCAGACCCTCGGGACGACGTGCATGCGTTGGGAGTACTTTGGTACCAGCTCCTGATGGGCAGTTGCGCGTTGGAAGTGCCTCGTGATTTCGACTACGACCTGCGAGACGAGGGAGTCAACGATGCCGTGATCGACCTGATCGCTCGGTGTGTCTCGGGGAAAGCCGAACGTCGTCCCGACAACGGAAATGAACTCGTTGCAGAGATTCGAAAACTGGCCAAACAAACGACCAAAACTTCGACGAAACGCAGCGGGATGCCAACGGGCCAACGCCAACGGCAAAAGACCAAACCGAACCCTGAGCGGAAGACAGACTCCCGCAGACAAAAGCCAACGAGTAAGCCCCCTCCTTTGCCAAAGGTGGGATCGTTGCCTCCGCCTTTGCCTAGGAAATCAAA
>CAYYUU010001482.1:0-1426 GCA_964474955.1 uncultured Alcaligenaceae bacterium
GGGCGAAATGTCGAGGAGTGCGCCGTAGGCCGGCGCGTCAGGATTGTGAACAGGCCAACAACATGAACGCAAGGCGGAAGGATAACGGACAGCCACACGGCGTTCTACCAGATGTTGAGGCAGCTGGAGTTCGGCGTCACTTTGGACGGGCCGACCCTCGCTACTCTTTTCATAAACTTCCGGGAATTCCAATTCCGGAAAACTGGTTCGTAAAGCGTCCACGAAATCGCGACACGACGCAAACCGCTCTTCGGGCTCCGCCGCGAGGGCCTTGCAGATCGCCCTGTCTACCTCTTGTGGAAGAAGCGGAAGGAATTCCGTGAGCGGCGTAATTTCGTTCGCTAATTTCTGCTTGAGGATTGTGGTCTGGCCTCGTCCGACGAACGGCAAGTGACCGGTCAGGGCAAAAAACAACGTCGCGGCCAGGCCGTAGACATCGCAACGACGATCTACGTGTTTGGCATCTCCGTATTGCTCCGGGGCCATGAACTGCAAGGTCCCAAGGGACGCTCCGGTGTGGGTCAAGTTCGCCATCGAATCAAGATCTTTCACCAACCCCAAGTCGGCCAGTTTTGCATCGCCGTCGGGGGTGACCAGAATATTATCGGGTTTCACATCCCGGTGAACGAGGTGAATGGCGTGCGCTGCCTCGAGGGCGCTGGCGATTTGGCAGATGATCGAAAACGCCTCGGATTTGGGGAGGCAACCGAATCGTTGGACTTGCTCGCTCAAGTTGTGTCCTTGGACATATTCCATGACCAGGTACGGGTGATCTCCCTCCACCCCAAAATCGAGTCCCTTCACAATGTGAGGATGTGACAAACGAGTGGCGGCGTGAAACTCTTGCTCGAACCGCTTAAATCCCACGCTCGTCGGATTCATCGCCGAGGAAAGCACCTTCACGGCGACGATTTGCCTCGTGCTTCGGTGGCACCCTTTGTAAACCACGCCCATTCCCCCACGCCCGATCTTCTCGACGAGATCGTACGCACCAACTTTTTCCAACATGAGATTGCCTCACCATCTCCGAATTCCGGAGCATCCGTGCGCAAAGTTTGTTGTTCTTCATAGAATCGAACGTGAATTTCAGTTAGAATCCGCCAACCTCCTCTCGTTTATTTCATTTGCCCAAAGAAATTTAGAGCAACAGACCGAAAACCCGGAAGATAGCGCATCAAGGATCCGTTGTGTTCCCGACAATCCGCCTGACCCATCTTTGGACGTCCTCGGTCGTGAGAGTTTGAACGATCCTCAAGTCCGCCTTCATGCCGCTGAACGTCCGACCGCCGTTCCAGGATCGACTGAAGCTTGACGGCCCAAGCAAGACAACCCGAACCGTCTCGGAGTGGGGAATGTCGGCGGGAGTACCTTCGCCGGAGGCCAACAGCTCATGAAGTTGCATAGGGGTTTCGGGCAGTTTCCCGTC
>CAYYUU010001483.1:0-1350 GCA_964474955.1 uncultured Alcaligenaceae bacterium
TTTCTCCCGTCGTTTGTCTTATTTCTGTTGGCCGGATTGTCCGCTCTGGCTCAAGAGAAGAAAGCCAAGACGAAAACGTTCGAGCTTGTGCCGAAAACGTCCGAGGTCTCGATTTTCCTCCCGAACCTTACGTCCCTCGCCAAGAAGGGCGACGAGTTGTACGCCAAAGCGAAAATCCGAAATCAACTTCGCCTCTCGCAGTTGTTTGATACGTTCGTCCTCCGGCAAATTGGAGTCGCCGGACTGGTGGATAAGACACAACCGGGTGGGCTCATCCTCGTGGCACCCGAAAGCGACCCGAAGAAAAGGAGTAACAACGGGCCGACGATCACTATCGCAGTTACTGACCTGAACAAGACGGCGGAGCGGTTTGGGCTCACAGCCAAGGAACTGAAGTCTGGAAAAGTCTTCCGGTCACAAAGCAAATTCCGCCTTGGCTTCTTTTCTCCTTCTCGAAAACCATTCCTGCTACTGCGCAACAAACACCTATATTTGTTCGATGAGGAAGCCGTCGGCAAAAGAATCACTGGGACGAAATCGCTCCAATCGACGTTCACAAAAAAACAAAGCACGTTCTGCGACGATGCCGACGTCCTACTCCACTACGACCCATCGCGAACCGGTTTCGTCTTCTTCGGAAGAGACCTCCGGCGTGATTTGGAAAGGCAAGCCAAAAAGGAAAAGCACGCTGAGACGAAACAAACGCTCCTCCGGACCGCCAAACTGATTGACGCCGTGAAGCTGGTTCTCGCACGCGGCCAGGTGAAGTACGGCGTCAACATTCGGTTTTTCGCGACGTTCGCTAAGAAGGCCAAGAAGGAAACTCAGCAACTGCTCAAGTTGCTCCGCGGTGGCAGTTCGCCTTCGTCGGTTGCCCACTTGCCCAAAGGAAATGTCCTTGCGGCCCAGGCCATGAAAGCCAACGGAGTGGCTGCCGCGATGCTTATTCCAAAAATCGGGCAATCGTTCTGGTTGGGATGGTTCAGCCCTCGCGGTCCGTTCTCCGAAGCCGAACGACCACTCTTCGAAGGTTTTTTGGAAGACGTCGTGAGTCGGTTAGAAGGTTTTCGAACGGCGTTGTATCTCACCGATGACCCTGAGAAAGGATTGGTCAGCGGAGTCGCGATTCTCGAAACAGACAACGCCAAGAAGTTTTTGGCCGAGATGAAAGAGCTGGCTCACATCGCCGATGGGTCAAATTTGAAATTCAAAAAACCGGGCCAGGAGAAGGGAATCGACGTCGACAAGTTGATCAAGGATCTCGCCAGTACGCGATACCGAACGCGAGCGCGGGCGAGATTCAAACTCCAACTCCTCGGCTCGAAAGCCTTGCCGTATTTGAAGAAAGCC
>CAYYUU010001484.1:0-1336 GCA_964474955.1 uncultured Alcaligenaceae bacterium
CACGTACACAAAAAACACAAAAATCAGGGCGAGGTATTTTTGTGTTTTTTGTGTATGTGTTTTGGGAGTTCGGCTAGAAAAATGACTTTTCGAAAATGCTCCCGGAAGCGTCAAAAAGCGTACGCAAAAAACGCAAAATTCGGTGTCAGGTATTTTGCGCTTTTTGCGTGTACATTTCCCGCCTCTGATTCGAAAAAACACCACAAAGGCGTTCTTTTGCGGAGGGAAAGACGACACTCGCCGAAACACGACGCTGGTTAATCCCACTTGCCCACGACCGCTCTGTTGTCTCCCTCGCTGTCATTCGCCCTGCTCCTCAGTAATCCAAACTTGCTCCCCCATCGACCTGAATCCCTTGTCCCGTGATAAAGCTCGAATCCTCCGTCGCAAGGAATAAACACGCTCGCCCTATTTCTTCCGGGTCAGCCATCCGCCCAAAGACTTGGAGTTTGGAGATTCTTTGGAGGGCCGATTCCGGATCGTCGAGCGTGTTGGCCCATTCGCGCATGAGTGGCGTATCGACGTTGCTTGGGAGAATTGCGTTGACTCGAATGCCTTCGTGCCCGACCTCCACGGCGAGGGCCTTGGTGAACCCAAGTTGCGCGGCCTTGCTTGCGACGTAAGCCGACGACTCCGGTTGCCCCAGCACGGCCGTCATCGAACTCATGTTGATGATCGTTCCCTTGGTTTTGCGGAGGTGAGGTAGTGCGAACTTGGCTCCGGCGAACGTGCTGAGGAAGTTGACCCGTAAGACCGCATCGAGTTCTTCCGTGCTTATCTCGTCGATCGATTGCGCCGGAGGATGAACCCCGGCGTTATTAATGATGCAATCGAGGCGACTGAAGTGTTCGGCAGTTTCGTCGATGTGTTGTTTGAGTTGCTCCGGAATGCTCACGTCGCACTCGGCGAAGACCACTTGCCCAGGTCCTCGCTCCGTCAGGGACTTGGCCAAGGCTTCTCCGTTCTTTCGATCCACGTCGAGGATCTTGACGGTACCTCCCTCGGCACAAAAGACCGAAGCGCAACCTGCCCCGATGCCTTTACTGCCGCCCGTGATGATGACGACTTTATTTTCAAAACGCATGATCGGACCTACCTTATTGGTGCGTCTCAGAAAGTTGCTTTCTCGCGTGCAGGCACTTTGCTTTGCAGGCTTCGCCTTTGGGCGAAGTGATTCCAAAGCCAGAAAACTTATCGCGGAGCGAAAAGCAACTTTTCCATCCCAATGCCGTTGCTCCCCACATCAGCAACAAGCACACAACACAAACAAACCAAATCCTCAGCGTAATCGCCATCGGATTCTTTCTGCGGACGCTTCTCAGAATCGGATACGCTA
>CAYYUU010001485.1:0-1327 GCA_964474955.1 uncultured Alcaligenaceae bacterium
TTGACTTTGTTTATCAGCCATCGCTTCGTTGACCTCGCCCACGAGGTGGACGTACTTGCATTGGGGTTGTGTGTTGAATTTTTCCGCGAGTAACTTTTCCAAGACGAGCTTGTGCAAGATACTCACGCCGAGTTCTCGCCAGGCATCACTCTGATTTGGTGCGAGTTGTTGCATCACGTCGGGGTTTCTGAAACGTGCCGAAATCCAGGTGTTGTCGCTTACTGTGCCGAACGCCATGAGCGATTGTCCGCCATCCATCTCAATCATTTCCCAGGCTTCGCGTGCGGCCGGGTCTCCCTGACCGACGAGTTCGCAATCGAAGTGTGGGGCCAGTGTTTCCTGGATTTGTTGGATCGTGACAGCGGGTAAGCCCGAGACCAGACGATGTGTTGGGAGAATCTGCAATCCCGGATCGCTCATTCCGACGAGCATCATGAGCGTAAAGTTCGCGGGAGCGTCGTCGTCGGTGACATCACCAGCTTCGCGTTTTTCCTGGAGATAGTTCCAACTCGTTTCGTAGCGATGATGCCCGTCGGCGATGAAGATGGGTTTGGGGCCGAAGAGCCCGCAAACTTTGCTCACGATGTTTTCGTCAGTGACAGTCCACAATCGACTGATGACGCCCAGATGATCGGTGGCTTCGAGTGGTGGACTTCCCAGGATCGCTTGTTCGAGTGCGTTTTGGACGTCGTTTGGTTCGTCGGGGAAAAGGCCGAAGATGGGACTCAAGTTCATGCCCGTGGCGTAGAACAACTTTCGCCGATCTTCTTTTGGGCCAGACATTGTTTGTTCGTGGGGATAGATTTTTCCCTCGCCAAATTTCTCAAGTCGAACTCGGGCCAGAAAACCTCTTCGGTTGAACTTTTCGCCTTCGACTTCGAATTCTTGATGGTAGACGTAGAGGGCACGGGCCGAATCTCGGACGATGATCTTTTGGGCGAGCCAATCTCGCAAGAACGCCGCCGAGCGCGTGTAGCGGTTGTTGTTGTCATTGTCGTCGGGTTCTTCTTTATTTAGGTCGAGACGGATGACGTTATATGGGTTGCGGTCGTACAACTCCTGTTGCATCTTCGCGTCGATCACGTCGTAAGGGGGCGCGATGAGATCGCTCAGGGTTCCGGTTCTCGCAAGATCGTATTTGAACGCACGGAACGCACGGACTTCGGCCATGACAACTACTCCCTCTCGGATCAGCCAGCTTGGCTTTGTCAATGAAAAACAGAGTAGGTATGGTAGCAAAGTAGGGGATAAAAAGGAAAAGCGAAAAGTGACAGACGCGGGAGCGAACCCAAGATGAAACAAGCCGCTGGGACGCTGTTGTATCGAC
>CAYYUU010001486.1:0-1327 GCA_964474955.1 uncultured Alcaligenaceae bacterium
TGCAACATGAGATCCTTGAATAGCAAGACGCCCTTCGGGCTACCATTGTTCCAATGTCACCGGCACATCCGCAACAAACGAACGTCCGAAACACAGAATGTCGCTGGTGAAGTTTACGACTCGACAAAGAATAGGGTAAAATACTGCGACATGAGACGCGCGGGAGTGGCTCGCTTTCAACCAATTGCGCTATCGCTCCGCGAGTGGGTTCGGCCCACCTCTCCCCAACAACATGGTTTGGTCGAAGCAGTTCGTGAGCGGCATCCCGTTAGCCGCTGTGGAAACTCTTGTTGCTTGGAGTCTCTTGCACGCAACCGGCACCGAGAATTTGTCTGGAATCGCAAGTTGGTTACCCCGCCATTCCAGCCTGCTCAAGCTCGCGAAAGGGCGAGCCACCGCGTAAGTGCCGACCCTCTAACAATCTGGTTGAGCCATGCAATTACCTGACGAATCCATCTTGTATCAATATCCCGGATTGCTCGTTTCTCCATTGGAGGAGTGGACACCGGCGGCGGAGCTTCGGGCAGAACATTATCTGCACCCGAACGAGTTGCGAGACTTGATGCCCAGGCTGTTGCAAGTCCGCAGCCAAGTTGCCGCGGAGAGGGAACTTCGGCAGGTTCCGGAGGAGATGCAGCCGCTCGACTCGGGTTTCATCGACCTTCCTCAAAAATATCTCGATCAGTTTCGACGACAAGGGGATGCGAGTGTTCTTGGGAAGGTTCTCCAAGAATCAACCCGACTGCGCGACCTGGCGGACCGCATCGTCATCCTTGGAATTGGCGGATCATACATGGGGGCGCGGGCGTTATTCGAAGCTCTGCGGCCAAAGTACCATAACGAATTGCCGGCCGATGCCCGTCTGAACGTTCCTTGCATCTACTTTGCCGGGAACAACGTCGACAACGATGCCCTCCAAGAACTTCTCGACATGCTCCAGACGACGTGTGTGGAACCGAACACACGCGAAGAACGTTGGGGAGCCATCGCCATCAGTAAGTCCGGGGGAACACTCGAAACGGCAACGGCCTTACGCGCCATCCGCAAGGAGATGGTCGACTATTATGGGACGCAATCGGAATTCACCAAGGGTCTACTCGTCCCAATCACCGGGCCATCCGGCAAGCTTCGAGATCTCTTCCGGGCCGAAGGATACACCGAAGATCAAATCTTCACGATCCCCGATGGCGTCGGTGGAAGGTTCTCCGTATTCACTCCAGTTGGGTTGCTGCCCGCTGCCGTTATGGGACTCGACGTCCGCGCGTTGTTGCTCGGGGCTGCGGCGATGACAAGGAAGTTTCTGGAAGAACCATTCGAGCACAACCCC
>CAYYUU010001487.1:0-1315 GCA_964474955.1 uncultured Alcaligenaceae bacterium
TCACCCCGCATTCCACTTCTCCGAGAATCCAATATTGGCCTTAACGCTTTGGATAAGGTGGTGGGGCTTTCATCTTCTGCTCGTTGGTGCGCATTTCATCGAGAGCGTTTTCAATCGCACGATTGAGTTGTTCGTCGATCCCGGCGTATTCCTTCGCCGGGTCATTGTCCACAACGATATCAGGGGAGACTCCCCGGCCTTCGATGATCCACTCTTTCCCGTCTGCTCCGTATGTGGCGAATTCGGGCTTGTAGAGTTGTCCGCCGTCCAACAACGGTAGGGGACCACGGATGCCAATGACCCCACCCCAACTGCGCTTGCCGATGAGCTTACCGAGTTTGTGTTTTTTGAATCGATAAGGAAAGAGGTCTCCATCAGAGGCCGAAAATTCATTCATCAAACACACCTTCGGTCCATAGAACCCTGCAAATGGGTCGGGGTAGAAAGACGTGTTCCGTGCCACCTTCATCATCGCCAACTTCCGGCGCAGACGCTCTATGATTTGCGGCGACACGTTGCCTCCGCCGTTTCCTCGCACGTCGATGATTAGACCCTTCTTGCGCAGTTGTGGATAGTAATGTTTGACGAATTCATTGAGACCCTTCGTCAACATGTCAGGTATATGAATGTATCCCACTTTTCCCTTCGTGGCTTTGGCCACTTCCTTGATGTTGTCCTGAACCCAGTTGTAATAGACGAGGGCTTGTTCGTTCTTGATCGGAACGACGAGAAGTTCCCGGCTCCCCTTTTCTTTTGGCACCGAGTTGACCTTGATTCGGATGGGCTTTCCGGCGGTGTTCACGAGAGATTCGTAGATGTTGTTCATCTCGTTCGTCGGTTGGCCGTTGACTGCAAGGATGTATTCCCCTTCCTTGACGTTGACGCCAATTTCGGTTAGCGGAGATCGCAGCTCTTTATTCCAATTGGCACCTTTCAAAATCTTGGTGATCTGATAATACTTCGTCTTTTTGTTTCTCGTGAAGCTCGCCCCGAGGAGTCCTTGGGGAATGCGTTCGACTTTCGGGACGTCCCCGCCGCCGACGTAGCAGTGGCCGGCATTGAGTTCGCCTATCATCTCGCCGATGACGTAATTGAGGTCCGCTCGATGGTTGACGTGAGCCACAAGCGGTTCGTATTTCTTCTTCACGCCCTTCCAGTCCACGCCGTGCATGTTGGGGTCGTAGAAGAAGTCTCGCATCTGTCGCCAACTCTCGTGGAAGATCTGCTGCCACTCCTTGTGCAAGTGGAGTTTGACTTCCATGTTCGAAAGATCGAGCGGGGATTTCAAAGTGAGCGCAGACTTTGGAAGCGAGCC
>CAYYUU010001488.1:0-1310 GCA_964474955.1 uncultured Alcaligenaceae bacterium
GTCGTCCGGTGCCGACAAACGTCGTGATGACGCCGGTCTTCAAATCGACGCGACGGATTCGCCAATCTCGGACGTCGGCGATGAGTAATCCGCCCTTGCCGTCGAGACAACAATCATTGGGTTCCTGGAGTTTGGCTTTGGTGGCGGGACCGCCATCGCCGCTGTATCCCTTTTTGCCCGTGCCGGCAATGGTCGTTATGATTCCTGTTTTGCCGTCGACCTTGCGGATGACTGCATTGAGCCGATCGACAATATACAAGTTGTCTCGTTTGTCAATGACGACTGCGTAGGGTTCGTTAAAGGTGGCTTTTGTCGCCGGGCCGCCGTCGCCCGAGTACCCTTTCTTGCCGCAACCGGCGACTGTCGTGATGATCTCCGTTTTGAGATTCATCTTCCGAATGCAGTGGTTGTTGGCTTCGGCGATATAGAGGTTGCCTTTGCTGTCGAGTTCGCAGTGGAACGGTTGATTCAATTTGGCTTTTGTGGCGGGCCCACCATTTCCGGTGTAGCCTGGTTTGCCAGTCCCGGCCACGGTTGTCATAATGGCTGGTTGATTTTTTCCCGTTTGGGAAGCCTGGTTGTCCGGCAACAACATGACAACTAGGAACGCACTGGCGAGAAGATATCGTTGCATTTCTTCTGTCCTCTTGGCCCAATCCCCATTCTTTCGAAACGAAATCGAATGTACCATACGAGCAAAGACACCGACACAAAATTGCAATTCGGGAGATCGACCATGCGCTATCTATTGGTCTGTTTGTTTTTCGTGTTCCTTGTCGGAGTGGCGTATTCTCAGCCAGAGGGAGACCAAGCGAAACAAGAGTCGACGTCATCGAACCAAACCAAGACGGATGAGTCGGAGGATACCGGCGAAAACAAGAATTCCCTCACGGCAAGGGTCGTGCGGTGGCTTGGTGTCGAATACATGAACAGGCCGGGGACGGAATTTCTTAACATTACGGCGGCCCAGTGGATTGGATTGGTCGTTGTGGCCGTGGCCTCGTTCATACTCGGTGAAGCCCTGCATTGGTTGTTAATGTATGTCGGCGCGATCCTCGCGAAACGCACCTCGTTCACGTACGACGATGAGTTCATCAAGATTATCCACAATCCGCTCAGATGGTTCTTGACGTTGTTTTTGTTCGCTCACTTGCTCCATGCCCTCGGGATCAAAGCGTCCGTCGAAGCCTGGATTCAGCCGATCATTACTTGTGGGTTGATCGGGTTGGTCGTGTGGTTTCTGCTGCGATTCATGGGCCTCGGGGCCGAGTTTGCCGAACAGCATTTTACGAAGGGCATCGAGGGGACGG
>CAYYUU010001489.1:0-1294 GCA_964474955.1 uncultured Alcaligenaceae bacterium
CGAAAGCCGATCGCCGGCGGCGTTATCACCATCGCGAAGAAAAATCCTCATCCCTGGTTGGTGCTATCCCCTCCCGACGAACTTCAAGCCGCGGAAAAACGACGCAGGGGACAACCCGTTCAAGAAAAATCGAAGTTGACGACTCAACACGCGTTGCCAAAGTTCGATGGGAGTTATCCCTTTGGGTTCGACTTCGATGGCAAGAAACGTGTTCCCGCCGAACAGTCACTTCCGCATTTATTGCCTGCCAAAGCAAGCAAAAGCCTGAAGCTCAAATTCGACGGCAAAGTTCTCGACGTAACCTCAAAAACGCCGATTTTTCAAGACCGCGAAATCAATTCGCACATTCTCACCCGATGGTGGATCAACGGCAAGGCTTACCGCCCGGCACAAGAAAATATGCGTCGAAAGAAAGAGGGTGGGATCTCGGCTGGGAAACGCCTGACCAGTCCCGAAAAACGAGTCCAGATCCAAGTCACCAATTTCAAAGCACTGAAGGCCAAATCCGGAGACCGAATCGCCGTTCAAGTTTTGTTCTGCCCGTATGAGTGGAACCGTGTCATCCGTGGGGAACGTGTCGAACAGTTGCGTCGTCTTCAGGTTATCTTGAAGACTCCGCGAACGCCAATCATGAGCAACAAGGCGGAGTTCGTTGTGCCGTAGAAAGTAGTCGGCACACTCCGTGTCCCGTTACAAAGACAAAAGCGAACGGCATATGGGGAACGGGAAGTATATTATTGTCCGTATTGGCGGTTTTGATTCTGCCCGGCTCTGCCTCGCGGCCTCGCTTTGATGTGTTCTTGGAACCAGAAGTTGGAATCGCATACACAAAACCCCCAAAAGCTCGGGGTCAGGGTTTTGTGAGTTTTGTGTGCGCTTTTTCTACCTTCCACTGGAAAAACCACATCCCGAAAATTCTCCCGGATGTGTCAAAAAGCGTACACAAAAAGCGCAAAAATGCCCAACATCTGATTTTTGCGCTTTTTGCGTACACATTTCGCACTTCCTGCTCGAAAAACGCATCCGCTGAACCAGGCTGATTGGTCTTCATTGTTCGAATCTCGGAGAATTGCCAGGACCCAACAGATAAACCGAGGTGTTCGTTTGGTTCAAGGCACACCCGCAACGTGAAATGGATGGGCGTGGGTTTGGTAGCTCGATGTTTCTCGCAAAATCCCTGTCCCGAAAAACGGGGCGAAGGATTTTGAAAAAACGGGCAATCATTTCTTTTCCGTTCCGAGTGGGTTTACTACTAATTCCTCCTCCAAAAACATTTCTCTGGCTCTGGGAAAAT
>CAYYUU010001490.1:0-1227 GCA_964474955.1 uncultured Alcaligenaceae bacterium
CCTCATGAGAATGGGCATGCCGGAACCGGCAGGCAACAACTTCAAGGATGGGAACCATACGCTGGCGTCCTCGTTGGTGGTGGTGTCCTGATGCTTGTGATCCTTGGGGTTTGGTGGTTAGTTACGAATCACATCATCAGTCCCATAGGAGAGTTTTCCGGCCCAAAGGACGCCATCACGGGTGTGGCCATTTCCCCCGACGGAGAGATCATTGTCGCGAGTTCGTCGAAGTGGATTTACCGCTGGAACCGCTCCGGGGAGAAGCTGCCGAAGCTCGACAGTGGCCGGCACGCCCCCGCCACAACGTGTCTGGCCCTATCGCCCGATGGACAGTACCTCGTCGCCGGCAATTCCACGTTCCCTTCTGTTTGGGACTTTGAGACGGGAAAACTCATCTGGCGGTTGCCTCTTAATCGAGGCTGCCACGCCATCGCGATTTCGCCCGACAACAACCTCGTTGCCACGACAAGCCACGCCCGAGCAAGCCGGAACCCAAATCCCAAGAAAAAAATTGACCCGGATTGGGTCATCGAGTTGTGGCGGTTGGACACCAGAAAAAGAGTCGGCATCCTCGTGGGACACACCCAAAAAGTTCGCAGCTTGGCGTTCGGTCCGAAAGGAGAATGCCTCGTGTCGGGCGGAGATGACATGGTCCGTATGTGGGACGTGCAAACGCTCACACAACAGGCCGAACTCGAAGGCCATGAGTCGGGCGTGACGTGTGTAGCGATTTCCCCGGACGGAAAACGGATCGCCTCCGGTGGCAACGACAAAATGGTTCGAGTGTGGGACTTCGAAACGAAAAAAGAAATTCTCGCGATCAAGGCCGCACGCTCACCGGTTCTGTCGGTCGTTTTTGGGCGCAACGGAAATTCGTTCTTCACCGCTTCCTTGCGAGACTTTCGCCGTCTGAATCCGGGAGAGAAAAAGCCACTCCCGCAGACGTTGAAATGTTGGAGCGTCGCAACCGGAGCCGAACTCATTCACTTTGACCGAGAAGACATCGGAGTATTGACTCTTGCGATTTCGGCAGACGGGAGTTACTTGGTGGCTGGGGGAGATGACGAACGAGTGTATCTGTTTCGGATTCCGTAAAAGTATTAGGCACACTCCGTGTGCCGTAACCAAAGTAGTAGGCACACTCCGTGTGCCGTTGTCTTTGTCTTTGTCTTTGTTTTGGAGTGCGTCGGCTTGACGACGCTTTGGTATTTTTGTTTTTGTTTTTTG
>CAYYUU010001491.1:0-1219 GCA_964474955.1 uncultured Alcaligenaceae bacterium
GTCTGGCTTTCCGGTACTGCCTTCGTTCGGCATGGAGCCGGGCGAGTCGTTTGTTCGTGTTGGTGCAAATGGATTTTGGAAGCTGGTGAAAGTTGGAGACGCTTTGGAAAACTTGGATGGCGAGATCCTTCACGCCCAAGTTTTGCAGTTTCCGTCCCCGTGCGAATAGACGCTGGACTAGATTGAGTTGATCTTGCACGACGCTGCCTCCATGCAGCTAGAGGATGAATTCGGGATGTCTTATCCCATCGAATTGAGATTATAACCTCGAATTCTCAGGCAGCAAGAGTGTTCTGAAATTTCGTTCGTCGAAGTCACGACAATGGGTTTGTCCTTCCCCTCTTACCTGTTCGGTGCTCTCTCCCTAAGATATCTCAGACGGTCATACCTTCGGAAGGCAGTTGTCCTCGCAGCAAATCCGAAATCCGCAAACCAGGAGTCTCCTCATGGTCAAAACACTCTCCACGATGTTGGAGCTGGGAACGTCCGCCCCGGAATTCTCTCTCCCCGCCGCTAACGACGGTATGAAAACGGTGAATAAGTCGGACTTCGACGGCAAGCCGCTGTTGGTCATGTTCATCTGCAACCACTGCCCGTTCGTCAAACACCTCAACAAACAAGTGGCCGAAGTCGCGCAGGAGTACGAAAGCAAAGGCGTTGCGGTCGTGGGCATCAGTTCCAACGACGTGGCGACCCACCCTGATGACGGCCCGGAGAAGATGGAGCAGGAAGCCAAAGACGTTGGCTACACGTTTCCGTACTTGTATGACGAAACGCAAGACGTCGCGAAAGCCTATCGAGCTGCGTGTACGCCCGACTTCTTTTTGTTCGACAAAGCACACAAGCTCGTGTATCGCGGACAGTTCGACGACAGCCGACCGGACAACGGCAAGCCCGTCACCGGAGCCGATTTGAAAGCGGCGATGGATGCCGTTGTTGCTGGAAGCGCTGTCCCTGCCGAGCAAACTCCGAGTATCGGTTGCAACATCAAGTGGAAGGCCGGGAGCGAACCGGAGTATTTCAATCCGTAAATCCAACGGATTCACCGATGAATCCGGAGAACTGCACCTTCCGGGTTCATCTCGGTATCTTTAGGTTTTCTGTTCCCTGTTACCTATTTCCCTAGAGCGGTTCACGCTTGCGTTGGGGACAATTCAAAGTCCCTTGAAGTGGACCCCTTTGTCTAGACCAAAAAAGTGCTTTCCTTAGCGAGACTTTG
>CAYYUU010001492.1:0-1209 GCA_964474955.1 uncultured Alcaligenaceae bacterium
GTACAAGGTCAAACTGCAGGATGAACCGCCGCATCATATCAACTTCGAATGGAAAAAAGGGACGATCAAGATGACCAAAGGGAAGTTTCAGGGGATCTTCAAGATCGAAGAAACCGGAGAAGTTCGAATGGCCATGGGGTTGGCCGGAGCCGCGAGGCAAATGAGCTTCGTAAATAAAACGTTCTTGATGAAACGAGAGACGGAGTGAGGAGAGGTTGCTTTTCGCAAAGCGAAAAGCAACTCTTACTAACTCGTGACTCAATCCGTAAGTCGCTGATGATAAACTTATGCGTTACGTAGCACACCTTTCTCTTACCATCGTTTGTTCATTAGTTCTGGCACGACGAAGAAAACATCACTAAAACCTCGCCCCCTGCTCGGAGTGCTGCTGCGTTGATTCCTACGGGATTCTCAAACGGTCCCCTCCAGAATTTCGTTCAAACCTCGATGTTCTTGCTTCCATTAGCTGGATAATCCCCACTCCAAGCCTGGCTCACGATCTCTCCTTCGTTCCAGACCAAACGATACGGTTCTCACAACCCCCACTCCAAGCATTACATTGCGTTTGACTCTGTTGATTTCTCGATCTACGCCCAAACTTGTACGTATGTCTATGGATGCGTATTCTCCTTTCGATATGTGCTCGCCGTCCGTAGATCGAAATATTTAACAGTGACATCACATAGTAATCCTCGTAGAAATCCATCATTTACTCCACTTTGACATTGGCCTTGGGTTCGTATCTCATGACGTTCGGGACGACGGGCATCCCTCGAACGAACACCGGGATGCTTCCGACCGAGAGAGCATGTTGTGTGTTGAAAGAGTCGTGTTGCAATCCGCCGAGTGCGTGTTGCCGTTTTGCGAATCCGTAATGCGTAACTCATTTCAACAGCATGAAAACCGGAGGCGGGGAAAGCCTGGCGCTTTCCCCGCCTCCGGTCGTGTTGTATGATGTGTGACTGTACCATTCGACCAGCCCCCCGGTTTCCCAGGGCGTTCGGTCTTTTGAGCCCCTCCCAAACGAAACGTGATGTCGCATGAAGCTCCCGCGTCGGTTTCCCTTTTTGTTGCTGCTTGGTTTGCTCCCCGCACTGTTGGCAGCTCGGACGCCGAGTTTTGCCGAATTCGATCGTCGGGCCAAGGCCGGAGAAACGTTGAACGTCGTGTTCTTCGCGGAGCTCGACATCCCGGCGCCGGATCTGCACC
>CAYYUU010001493.1:0-1196 GCA_964474955.1 uncultured Alcaligenaceae bacterium
AGCGGGGAGAGGGACAGATCTGAGCGAAGCGGGGAACGCTGCGGGTGAGGGGTGAGAAAAAAAATTGGTTTACGCGTTTGTTCTTTGAGGTTCGACGTCCCCGAGCCCCTCACCCTACATCCCGGGTCCCGCAAGCGGGGCGAGGGACTTTGAAAAAGAAACAGTACCCAAACCAAGCGTGAACCGCTCTAACTCAGCGCACTTTCCCTCAAACTGGTGCCGAGCAAGACGCCCATTTTCCTTGTCATTTTGGTCTATGTATTTCACCCAAGGAGTTTCCGCATGTCTTCCAGTCAACGTTCCGGATTCACACTGATTGAACTGTTGGTGGTGATCGCGATCATTGCCATCCTCATCGGTCTGTTACTTCCCGCCGTGCAAAAAGTCCGAGAAGCCGCCAACCGAGCTAGTTGTTCGAACAACATCAAGCAACTCGCTCTAGCGTGCCACAGTTACCATGATGCAAGTCAAGTTCTCCCGTATTGCACCAACGATGGCGCGTACAACGCCAACTCAAGGGGCTACAGCTGGATCGCCCAAATCCTGCCATACATTGAACAGAACGCGCTCTACGAGCAAGGTGTGGCTCAGGGTGTGCCGATCAACACAGTTCTTCCCAACGGCCAACTGCTCTCGGAGCAAGTCATCCCGACGCTCACGTGTCCTTCGGACCCATCGGCGACACGCGTGTTGACGAATCGTGCGAACGTCGGCAGCCTCCGAATGGGGGTAACGAGTTACAAGGGCGTGGCCGGGGCGAACTGGCAATGGGGAGACGGGCGTTGGAATCCTGGTTGGGCGCCCACCGGTGATCAGAATGGACTGGACAATGGGAATGGTCTCATTCATCGCAGTTCTAACAACAACAAGCGGAAAATGGCTTCGGTCTTGAACGGCGACGGCACGAGCAATACATTTTTGGTGGGCGAATCGCTTCCCCAGAAGGACATCCACAACTCGTGGATTTTCTTCAACCATACGACGGGAACTTGCGCGATATATCCGAATTCCAAGCGGACCGACGGAACAGAATACGCCGCAAGTGATTGGAACAACGTGTACTCGTTCCGAAGTAATCACTCCGGCGGCTTGAACTTTGCGATGGCCGATGGTTCCGTTCGGTTCGTCAACGACACCATCGACATCCTGACATATCGAAGTTTGGCGACCTTCGACGGGCGGGAAATCATCAGCGG
>CAYYUU010001494.1:0-1196 GCA_964474955.1 uncultured Alcaligenaceae bacterium
TCCCGGTCTGGCTTTGCAATTGCGATTAAGCGATGGACTGTTCAACCCCAAGATCGCTCGCGCGACGACGTCGGCCCAAAGTTCCGCAAGTCAGGCCGTGACCAAGAAAACCTATCTCCTCGTCGCGTTGCGATATCTTCAGCTGTTGGAAGCCGTGCAAGAGAAATCAATTGCCGTTGACGTGGTACAAAAGGCCCAGACGCTTGCTCAGTTGACGAAATCTTTTGCCGAGAGTGGCGAAGGAGCGCAAGCCGATGCGGATCGCGCGAAGACAGAACTTGTTGTGCGTGAGAACGCCGTCATTCGTGCCGACGAGCATGCCGAGACGGCCATGGCCCGCCTGGCAGAACTTTTGCGATTTCCGCCTTCGGTGCTTATTTTGCCCAAGGAACAGGTCGTTGCTCCACTGCGTTTCGTCGATGATTCTTCGGACACTCGGAATCTCGTAGCTGTGGCGTTGACGAACCGTCCGGAAGTCGCCAACTCCAAACAACTCGTTCACGTTGCCGTGTTGAAGTTGAAAAAAGAAAAAACGGCTATGTGGCTGCCGAGCATGGTGTTGGGAGTGAGTTATAGCGGATTCGGTGGCGGTCGCGGGACAACGATCGATCCATTTCGTGATCGTTTTGATCTCGATGCGGGGATGTACTGGGAAGTGCGGAACTTAGGATTCGGCGAACACGCCGCACGCGCGAAAGCAGCTTCTCGCCTCGAACAGGCACGGCTTCGCGACATGCGTTTGCTCGACGAAATCGCCCGCCAAGTCGTCGAAGCGCACAAACAGGCGCGGAGTCGGGCTCGACAAATTATTGTGGCACAAGGCGGATTGAGAACGGCCCAAAATGCCTGGAAACGCGACCTCCAACGGATTCGCGAAGGCGAAGGTTTGCCCATCGAAGTGCTGCAATCATTACGCGCGATCGATCAATCGCAGCGAGAATATCTACGCGCCGTTGTGGAATACAATGAAGCCCAGTTACGTCACCAATGGGCTCTTGGTTGGCCAAATGACATGAATCAAACTGCTTGTGAGCAATGAGGAGCCGTCGATATATGCATAGAAAACATCCCCCGTCAGAAAGAACATTTTTTCCAACGAGGGATATATATCTATATGTGTAGTGTGTCCGTAACTCCTCAATCGAAGCCCGGAACCTCTCGGTTACGATGCTTCTTTCGACCCACCGAAGAGAGTC
>CAYYUU010001495.1:0-1185 GCA_964474955.1 uncultured Alcaligenaceae bacterium
AAAAGGTGAGTGCACAGGACTGTCCGTCGTCCTGATGGATCTGCAAATGTATTGGTTCAGCATGTATTGGAATTTGCCTTCGCTGGAATTAGTGGGAACACTACCAGCGGAGGACCACACTCACGAAAGCCAAACGACGCACATTTACGGCCCAACAGAAAGTACCCTTTTTGCGGTTACATTTGCTGGAGAAAAAACCGGTCTCCGACATCTGTGAGAAACACGGTATGGCTGTCAACTTATTCTACAAGTGGCAGAAGTAGTTCTTCGAAAACGGGGCCGTTGCTTTCGAGAAGACCAAAACATCTCGTAAGACTGACAACGACGACAAGGACAAGAAAATCGCTGCTTTGCAAGAAAAGCTCCAGAAGAAAAACGAGGTTTTGAGCGAATTGATGGAGGAACGCGTTGAGCTAAAAAAACAACATGGGGAGCTCTGACAGGTCGTTTTCGTTCCCCCCGACATCCGCGACAGGATAGTCCACTTTGTAAGAAACTGGGCCAGCAAAACCGAGATTGCCGTCGAGAAATTCCTCAAGTGGCTAGGCTTGGGCAAGAGCAAGTGGCACCACTGGATCGGACACTACGGCAAGGCCCATGTGCAAAACGCCAAAGTTCCCAGGGATCACTGGCTGCTGGAATCGGAGAACCAAGCCATCTTGGACTTCTACCACGAGCACCCCTACCAAGGGTATCGCCGCCTGACGTTCATGATGCTCGACCACGACATCGTTTACGTGAGCCCCTCAAGTGTTTACTGGGTCTTGAGCCAAGCGGGGTTGTTGCAACGGCACAGCCGCAAGCCTTCGAGCAAGCGCCAAGGGTTCGTGCAGCCGCTTGGTCCCCACGAGCGTTGGCACATCGACATCGCCTATGTCAACTTTTCAGGGACCTTCTACTACCTGTGCAGCGTCCTGGATGGGTGCTCGCGTTACGTCGTGCACTGGGAATTGCGAGAAAGCATGACCGAAGAAGAGGGCGAAGGGATCGTGCAACGGGGACACGAGCGCTACCCGGAAGAAACGCCCCGGATTATCACCGACAACGGCCCGCAGTTCGTGGCCAAGGACGTCAAGGAGTTCATCCGCATTTGTCCGATGAGTCACGTTCGCACCTCGCCTTACTACCCCCAGAGCAACGGCAAGATCGAACGGTTTCACAGGACCCTCAAAGGCGAGTGCATCC
>CAYYUU010001496.1:0-1163 GCA_964474955.1 uncultured Alcaligenaceae bacterium
GTTGCGGATTCCACCACCGTTGCCGGAGATGTCGCCCCCGGTGATGGCGAATTCTTCGAAGATGACGTTGATCGACGTCGAGGCGGCCCCGTCGTCGACGTCGAACACCCGGCTATTACTTCCGGCGATGAGGGTCAACACATCCTGACCAAGACCAGTGATGGAGATGTCGTCGGTGATCGAGAGTTCGCCGTTGGTCAGCGTGATGCTGTCGCCCATGAGACTCCGGTCAAACATGATCGTGTCAACGACGCTTCGCGTCGCATTCGTTTGTTCGACGGCCGATCGGAGGGTATCGATGAGATATGGGTCACCAGCCGTGCCCGAACCCGACGTAGGAGTAAGTCCGCCGGAGTCACCAGACGTTTGGACCAGGTAAATGGCCGGAACGCAGCGGTCTTCGAGTGTTTCCAGCCGGAGGTGAGTGCGAACGGCTTGCCGGGCTCGCACTTGATGAGAAGAACGCAAGGAGGAGGTCAGAACCATGAAAGAGTCTCCTGAAATCGAAGTAGAGAACAATACGAAACAAAAACAATCCGAGCCACCAACCCAACCCCCAATTCCACATACTCTCCAGTCCACGCCGAAAAAGTTCGTGGCGCACAATCTCCTCGCTGACACACATATGCCAAACAGAGAATGGTCCTTCTCTTTAGGCCGACTCTGTGATCAGTGAAGTCAAAACGTAGAATTAATGTGCCACGGGGTCACGAAACCGATTTCCAGAGTGCAGAATTTGTGCACGAGCTTTCGGAACGCCCAGGGTCAGGCATGCGAAATTCGGCAGCCCAGTCCATAGACCAAGCACAGACAACTTCTTGTCCAACCATCACAAGGCAAGAAGTAGGCCAGAAAATGGTTTTCGGAAGAAAACAATCCCGACACGTTGATATGTAAAGGCCAAAAACGACATTTGCTTTTCGAGATTAACTCGTAACTGTTCTAGCGTGAAGTGAATGAACGCCGCTCACCGTCAAAATGGGAGCTTTGAAGCACGTAGGTGAGTAACAAGTTATCACATAAGCCTATTAATACTCGCTCCATATCGGTAGGCACACGCGGCTCGCGTGTACCTACCACATACACGCAAAACGGACACCTATTTATTCGGTAACACTTTACTGATCTGAAGTGATTTTTGCTGGCAATGGCGGTAGTTGGCC
>CAYYUU010001497.1:0-1151 GCA_964474955.1 uncultured Alcaligenaceae bacterium
CGAATTTGGGAGGTCGCCAGAGCCATCGGTTGGGAACTTCTGAGAGTAGCTCTGGGTTGTGTTGGCCCCAACACAAACAGCGATCCGGCCTGTTGCAAACCGGAAACTCTCGAACCCAATCGGACCGAGCCAAACGAGATTCCCTCTCGCGCGCATTCGATATTTGTGTTTCGGTGTTCGATAAGACTGAAGCGTGAGAGAAAGACAAAACCCGATCCTTCGCTCACGTTTCAGGCTTGTAAAAAACGCGAAGGCCAAGAAAGAGCCTTAGTTCGCACTTCAGGCTTGTCGAAAACAAAACCCAGAGCGTGGCTAGAGACTCTCCACAAGGCGAACTTCTGTTGTTTGCCCGTTGACAGTCTCCAAACAACCCCCTATCGTATCAATTTCCAAATTGAATTTACTTGTAGACAGAAACCAATATTTGAGGGTCGTATGGTTCGGAAGAAACTTGGTCGGGGTCGAAAGAACCGCTGTCGTTTTTGCACCAAAGAAGGTTGCCCGCGTCCTGCGTTCGTCGATTACAAAGACGTGCCTGGACTGAAGAAACTTTGCACGAGCCAGGGCAAGTTGTTCAGCCGCAAGCGTAGTGGGAACTGTGCGGCCTTCCAACGCGCGGTGAAAGTCGCCGTCAAGCGTGCTCGGTACATGGCTCTCCTTCCGTACGTCGGCGAGTAATCCCAAGACCGGACAAAACCGTTCGGTCTTCTTCGCCCCCTCATGATTCTTGCGATCTGGGAACGCCGAATCGTCCCATTTTCCTCAGTTCTTGGGGAATTCCTTCCCACATTGCCCCTCCATACCTATGCTTGTGCAGCCTCCGCCTTGTACAATGATGGGAGAGGCATGAGATATTCGGTTTGTCAGGGTCAAGCAGAGCGCGGGGCATCGATGAGTGAATGGCAATGGTTTTTACACTTCGAAAGGGAAGCCCTCCAGTGTGGGGACAGTGACCGAAGCCGACTCCTCCAAATTCATGACCGGGCATTTTCCTACCGCGAAACGAATCCGGACCAAACCCTCGCATTATTTCGCGAAGGCCAACAACTCGCCGAAGAACTCTGCGAGCCGTGGTGGGTCATGCTGTTCCAACAATGGCAGGTCCACGCCACCATCTACTACAAACGAGATTTTCGCGATCTTTTGGATCG
>CAYYUU010001498.1:0-1149 GCA_964474955.1 uncultured Alcaligenaceae bacterium
CCTCTGTAAACGATCCGACCGAAACGTCGGAGCCACAACGAGGCAGACTCATATGTCTGCCTCGTTTTTTTCGTGCTATGCTTGCGAAGAATCCCGTTCCCCGAGATGACCCGCATGGCTCTATCGACAACAATCAAACACATGTGCATTAGTTTGGGACTGTATCGTCCGCTGCGTTGGTTGGACCGACACGTCCTCCGCAAAAGTCAACTCCAATCGTTGAACAACGACACCACGTTCTACCAATCCATCCTCCCCGAGAACGCACTTTGTTTCGACGTGGGCGCGAACATCGGAACCAAGTCCGAAGCCATGTTGCGGACAGGCGCAAGCGTCATTGCGTTCGAACCGAATCCGATGGTCCTCCCCGAACTTAAAGCGAGATGCTTGCACGAGAAGCGATGGAAACTCGTCGAGGCCGCACTCGGGAGTGAAGCGGCCATCGCCACGTTTTACGCCCGCCAGAGTCACGGAAGTTCCGGGCTCGTCGAGAAATGGGGAGACGACGTCGTCCGCACTTTCCACGTTCCCGTCGTCACTCTCGACGCGGCCATCAAAACGTTCGGGCTCCCGTTCTATTGCAAGGTCGACGTCGAGGGTGCCGAACTCATGGTCCTCCAAGGACTCTCAGAGCCGCTCCCGTTGATGTCTCTGGAGTTCCACATCAACGACGAGGACATCACCAAAACCCGCCTCTGTCTCGACCGATTGTTGGAACTCGGGGCCACCGAAGCCAACGTCACCGGCCCGGAGGGAACCGCGTTTCATCTTCCCGAGTGGATGCCCCTCCCAAAATTCCGCGAGTGGTTCCCCGGCGACCTGGAACAAACTCTCACCGAGTACAAGTACGGCGATATTTTCATCAAGCACGTTGACTGTACTCAAGCCTGGAACCCATCGAAGAAAAAGTAGCAGGCACACTCCGTGTGCCGTTCGCTTTGGAGTGTCGTCTTTCGCTCCGCGAAAGGACGCCAGGCTTTGTTTTGGAGTACGTCAACGAAGCTGACACTTTCGTATTTTCGGATTCCTCGCTTGCGTTTCGGGTTGTGATCGATTGCAGTTCGACGATGCTTTCGTCGGTTATCTGTTCCTCAACTTTCTTCCTGTGCGTCCCTTTCATTTCCCAAAACTCGCGAATCGCGTTGACAC
>CAYYUU010001499.1:0-1147 GCA_964474955.1 uncultured Alcaligenaceae bacterium
GTTTTTCGATCAGGAATTGAGCCCGGTCACCTTTGGGAAGTGGGGCAGCGACTTCGAGTTGGAACGAGAGTTCTCGATCGGTTCGTTTGCGCCGGAGTACTTCGAGCGTAACGTTTTTTTTCTTCGCCGAAAGCACAATGGCGGGGTACTCGGCTCCGTCGCCATTGAACAAGACCACTTCATCTCCCTCTCCGATCCGACAAACGTGGGCAAGATGGTGAGCCTCGGGACCTTGGAGTACGAAAGACCCCGGTTCCAACTCGCAGTTGGTGTAAAATCGTATGGACATTTTTGTTAGAATCTGACCATGGAGAAAAAGACGAAAGGGAACCACGGACGTTCTCAAGGTCCGACGTTTGGCTCCGAGACAAGAAACTTCACGAATGGTTCGTTTTCAAAATGACTCTTGAAGACGAGAAAAGGACACCCAAGAACGGGTACATAGCCACTGGATATCCGTCAGAATGGACCTCGGATTCCTTTTCGGGGCCGAAGGAATGAATCCGTTCGGCCCCGAAGCAAGAACATTTCAGTTGCCCATAAGCGAATGGATGCCACAAGGGGAGCGTTCTCATGCCGGAAGAAAACAAAACGAAGTCAACGCCTGGTCGAAACGGATCCGGGAGGTCCTCGGATCGGCAATCGACCACAACGACGATGTCTTCAACCCGTCAACTTTTGGACGAACTCGACGCCTTGATGGAAAAGATGTTGTCGTTGCCTGTCGAAGATTCCGATCAGACAGCAGCATCGTACATGGATGACACCTCCAACGACTCGGGTGGACCGTCTTTCAAGGATTCACAAGTGTCCGACGGCTCTGTGGCAGAGGAAGATTTCGCCGAGAACGATTCCAGCTCTCTGCCTAGTCGGGCGGAACCACATCCGTCGAAACAGGTAGTTCCTAGTTATCATTACGAGGAACCCGACGAAGAAAAACCTGCGGAACCATTCGGGCATCCCAATATTCCGCAAGCCGCGACGAACTACCCGAATGCCACTCCGGACGTTCGCCCGCCTTCGAGTCCGGCAACTCCATCGCCAGGAGTCCTTCCGGAAGTTCAACCTAAGCGCTTTGGGATGCCCCAGCCTTTTGCCTCTCCCGGGATCGCGAGTGATCCGAATCAACCAACGGCATCGACCGAAC
>CAYYUU010001500.1:0-1117 GCA_964474955.1 uncultured Alcaligenaceae bacterium
CCGCGTTCTTGTAGTTCGCCTTCGATGACTCGCCCAGCGACTTCCATTCGAAACGCCGTTGCCGCGGCTCGGTCGGGAAGCGGAAAGATGTAGATGGCTTCGAGCGGCTCGTCATAGGTGTTCACAAACGTTTGGCTCAGTTCGATCTGCGCGAGCAAGTCTTCGAGCGTGACCTGCACGTCCATGGCTTTGAGAGGCAGATGGCCTTTCGTCGTGCGCATCGCTCCGAAGCAACGATCTTCGTCAGGCGCGAGGTGGCGGCTGATTTCGTCGTCGTTCAGAGTAGGCAAGGCGCTCGGAGTTGGGTTCGCTGTGGGGTTGGTCATGGGGCCTTCCTTTCTCGGCGTGATATCAGCCGTCTTTTTTCCAACAACTTCAACAGAGGCTCCGCGACAACACGAATAGCCTCGACGTCTTCTTCTTCTAACGGGCGGTCGGTTTCCAACAGTAGATTCACATTGTCCGTGAGTCGGACGCCGTGAATGGTTGACACCCCGGTGTCACTTGGTTCCTGAGATTGTTTGTGCTCCGAATCATCCGAACATTGCTCGTTGAATTCGGGGACGTCTCTCCAAAAGCCTTCGCGTTCCTTCCGTGAAGTTCGAGACGAGCCGGACTTGATACGAGGTTGTTCGTCGGAAGGCCCAGCGATCTTTGCGATGCGGCGCAAATCGGAATTCGTCAAGCCGACGAGCTTTTCCTGAATTTCGACAAGCGTTTGCCCTCGGGTTTGCAACCGCTTGATCGCCACGAGTTGGAGAAGATGGCGTTGGTTGTACAGAGCAGTTCGGCCCCTTCGGTCTGCCGGACGATCCAGAATTCCGAGGGTCGTGTAATACCGAATCGTTCGTTGATCGGGTACGTCACGAACTCGCCCGTTGCTCTGGCCTTTGTAGCCTTCCGACAACGCCAACGCGACCTGTGTTCCCAGTTCATCGATGGTCCAGAGGGTTTCTTGGTGTTCGCTCATGCTGTAATTATTACAGTAACATATGACAGTGTCAACTTTTGGAACCGCTGGAGCGGATTGATATATAGGAGTTGCATTTGGGGAGTGTCGCCTTTCGCTCCGAGGCTGTGAATTAACCCACACATGAACGCATATACACTTACGTGT
>CAYYUU010001501.1:0-1080 GCA_964474955.1 uncultured Alcaligenaceae bacterium
GAAAGGTCCATGATGATGACGATGTCACGAGGACGGTGGACGGCCACGGCCGTGGACGTCACGTTGAAGAAGTCGTGTCCGAAAATACGCGCGAACTGGTAACTGCTGGCGTGCTTGACGGTCACCCGGACGGCCGAATACGGGTCCGTGTCACTGGCCCTGGGGATCTTCAACTCGAACTTCTCGGTCGAGGGATCCGCATCGTTGTAGACGTACGTGTACGCCCCAATCTGGACGTCCACGCTGCCAGAAGTGAACTGGTGGATGGGGTTGCCACTGCCGTCCTTGATGTCGAACGTCGTGCTCGCGTCGCCTTTGATCTTCTTGCCCAGGACGGTGTTGTTGGTGACGGCTTCGATGGCCTTGTTGGGGGCCGATTGGTAGTTGAATCCTTCAGATTCATTTCCGTTGAGCCTTCGACATCCGGCCATGGCTCCGGAGTCGGCGGCGTTTTGGCAGTGATTGCGAGCGATGGCAATCAGGCCGATGTCTATGGCCAGGGCCACCATCGTCAGTAATGCGATAATACTCAGAGCAACGAGCGGCAACACAGCGCCGCGTCGTCGCTGTCGACGGGTTCTCAGCAACATTGTCTATCCTCAAGTGCGAGCCTGACAGCAAATCGTTTCTCTCCGTGGGGGACACAGAGTTTCCGTTCCCCTTGGGGTGGGGTTTCTCAACTATAGAACGCAAGACAACTCGAAGGCGAGACTCGTCGACAATTTCTATCAAACCACTGGGGTTTTCGAACGAGTCGACAAAGAACACATGGCCAGGGGAAATTTCTGCAGATTTCTTTGACGCGCTACGAAAGCAGGTCCTATATTTTCAACAAGTAGAGCGGACGAGAGGTGCCCAACTACCCTCCCCGAATTAAGATCCCGATCGTGACAACTGCGTTCGACTGATCATCGCGTGGTTTCACTCCAGAAGCAGAAGTCAAAATACAATTCCCCTCGAACCAGACGCTCCGTGCGCCTTTTGAAGTACCCGACATCCAAATGCCTTGGACGGCGGTTCCTACTCCTTTGTCGACCCACCAGGACTAGCTAACTTGAAGAGTCGACGAGGAGAGAAGGT
>CAYYUU010001502.1:0-1065 GCA_964474955.1 uncultured Alcaligenaceae bacterium
CACCTGAAACTCTGCCTCTAGCGACGGCGGTGTGATTTCCAACTTTATTTTCAGTCTGATCGTATCGAACTCGTCGCTCAGCTGAAACTCAGCCTCTATCGAGGGCGGCGGGATTGACAACTTTAGTGGCAGTCTGAGCGTATCGAACTCGACGCTCAGCGGAAACTCGGCCTCTATCGAAGGCGGCGGGATTTACAACAGCGCCCTTGGCAGCGTGAGCGTATCGAACTCGACGGTTAGCGGAAACTCAGCCCAATTCGGCGGCGGGATTTTCAATAATGGTGGCACGGCAACACTGGTCAGCAGCTTGATCGCTGGAAACATCGGAGGAAACGAAATCCGAAACACGGGAACGATCAATGCCGATGCCAACAACTTGTTCGGCGAGGCCAGCCAGACCGATGCCCAAGCGTTCGACGGCTTCTCACCCGGAACGAGCGACATCAACGCGACCGCCAGCGCCGACTCGATCGCTTTCACGAGTATTCTGGACCCGGTCCTCAAGGACAATGGAGGTCCGACCCTCACTCATGCTCTGGTGCCTGGTTCACCAGGGATCAATGCTGGTAGCAACCCCGAAAACCTGACATTCGACCAACGCGGTGAAGGCTTCGATCGAGTCGTTAGTGGGCAAGCCGACATTGGAGCCTTGGAGTTCTCGATAGGTGTACCGGGTCTGATGACTGTGATCAATGCTAACGACAGTGGTCCGGGAAGCTTGCGTCAGGCCATCATTGATGCCAACCCTGGCGACACAATTACGTTTGACAGTTCCTTGGACGATCAGACGATCTCACTGACCAGCGGAGAGTTAGCGATAACCAAGGACCTTGCCATCGATGGAGACTTGGACGACGACGGCACACCAGACGTCACAGTGGCTCGCAGTAACACCGCTCCTGCGTTCCGAATCTTCAATATCGACGACGGGAACAACTCTAGTGCGATTGCCGTGACACTTGCCGGGTTGACGATTACCGGTGGGACAACCTCATCGAACGGTGGAGGTGTTTTCAACAGAGAGGCGCTGAGCCTGACCAACTCGACGGTCAGCGGAAACTCGGC
>CAYYUU010001503.1:0-1052 GCA_964474955.1 uncultured Alcaligenaceae bacterium
TCGTTCGTTCCATCGGGGTCCTCCGAGCGTATCCGAACGCCGACCCACGGTTGCTCGCCAACGTCAACGGGAGCGGTGGATTCTTGCCCGTGAACGGCATTGACGTGTCCAACATTCAGGGGCGAATCATCAATGGCACGACCGTCATCCCGGCGGTGCCCGCAGGATTGCAAGCTAACGGCGTCGTTGGTGACGACCCACGGGTGTTCCTGGACGTTTCGGGGATCAAGTCGGTGAAGCCAGGCGAGACGGTGACAGTTCCGTACAAGATGGAGAACACCAACGGGACCGATATCACCATCTCGTCCGCCGTGTTGACGTTCGAATATGACCCGAGCATCTTCGAGTTTGTGGGAGTCACTGCCGGGGCTGTGGCAAATGGCTCGCTTGGTGGCGACTCGTTCGCGGTGATGACGTCGCAACCCGTCGCAGGTCGAGTCATTGTCGTGGGGCACGCCCTCCAAGGACCTGTCCTCCGCGATGGCCAAATTGAAACCGTCTACCACTTACAACTGAGAGTCCGGGACGATGCGAAGAGCGGTTCGGCCTTGCTCAACGTGCTCGAAGCCACCGAACTGGCTGACAACTCGTTCCGATCGCTTTTGCTCGTGCCGTCTGTCAGCGATGGCGTCGACCCTGCCGATGCAAGGATCACGATTGCCCTACCAGAGCCGACATACACTCCGATCCAACAAGCGTTCATCTCCCACGTGATTCGTTTGTCTTCGATGAACATGCCCGAAATGATGCGGCAGTATTGGTATGCTCGACTGGTTTACATGGCAGGCATCTTGTTCCAGTCTCAAGAGCCTGGAACGCTCATGAACCGATGGTGGAACCAGCGGTAAGCCACTGGGACATCGGTAGTCTCTTGCTTCGGCAAAGGACTACTGATGCTTTCGTCTAGGCCTCTTCGAGTCCGCAGGCAAGGGGAGCAACCACTGGTCCGAAGCATTCGTAACAGGATCGATTCGCTGTGTCCTCCCACCAGTTGAACACCCTCAAAAACCGGAGGGTGAATTGGTGCAAGTGCAGAGCCAAAAAGTAGAAAT
>CAYYUU010001504.1:0-1010 GCA_964474955.1 uncultured Alcaligenaceae bacterium
CGTTCTTATTCCGCAGCCCATGCCGATCATCTTGTTATATTCGTTCCATCGACCGAATGCGTTGTTAGCTGCGTGGACAATTACCAAGCCGATCTTGCCTTCCTGCATGGCCTTTTCAAAAGCCTTGTTGAACTCATTGGGCCAAGGGCGGCCATTATAATTACTAACAACAACATCATACTTGCTGAGATTTGGCGGAAAGGGAACCGTCGGGACCTTACCCGGTTTGTCGTTCTCGTTTCGGAGGTTGCTTGAGACGTCGACCGTGAAACGCCCGGAATTTTCGAGCGCCTTTTTCATGATCGGAGTCGTCGCACGCCAGTTATGATTGTTCTGGCCATCAAAGATGACGACACGCACTTTCTTCTTGGCGTTTTGGGCAAGTCCGGGAGCGATACACAGGCCGAGAAATAACATAGTGGCAAGGGCGATGCGTGAAATCGAGAAAAACATAGGGATTATCCTTTCGGTCCGCGGTTTGGACGGAGAGAAGAGGTGGGTGCCTGATGTTTGATGTTGCGACATTCCTCAGGCGAACTCCACTTCCTATCGGGCGGGATGCCGTTGGGTTGTTGTCCTTGAGGGCTTGAACTCGTTCCAGAAAGCCTCAGGGACAAAACCACAGCAGAATTTGATTATGGACGCAGAATTGGATGAATGGAAGAAGAAAAAAGCTGCATGCAAAGATGTTGGGGAAATTGGGTTGCGGGTTCGCTATTACGGATGTGACCGTTAGCTCAAGACAGACAACCAAAGCTATTCTCAAAGGACAGGCAAGTTCTGTCTAGTCCAACTATTTCAGTCCAGATGGAAAGACTCTGGCCTTGACGAATGCTATCCATGACAGCGAAAAGTGAAAGTATCTCGCAATACAGATCAATCTCTGGAATGTTTCGACGGGAAAAGTTAAAGCCGCACTCAAAGGACATACGAGCGTTATGATGTACGTAAATTCTAGTCTTGCTGGCGAAATTCTCGCTTCGGTCAGTGCAGATAAGACAATCAAGTTG